>NZ_JBMYAU010000088.1:0-18818 GCF_053994455.1 Nautilia sp.
GGATTTCCTGATTCAAGTCTTCTTTTGTATTCTTCAAGATTCAAAATTCCCATGTGTAAATCCTTTCAATATTATTTTTTATTTTAACAACTTATTTCAGGATTTACACAGTTTTATTGAGGGACCCAGTTTGTATAAATGTTCCAAATTAAAATGCTTGCCGTATCTTAAATTTTCACAGTTAGAATAAAAAGCTACTGATTTAATACCTATTTCAAGAGCCAAATCAAGCTGGGAAAAGCCTTTTTCAATTCTTTTTTTCTTAACATTGGAAGAAATTATTTTATAAAACTCTTTAATATCGTTATTCATCTACATCCTATGGGATAATTTGACAGAGATGTAACAAAGGGATATAATTTACTTCAATTGAATGAAAAAGGGAAATGTATGGTACTGTTTTTTATTATTTTATTTGTTCTTATAGGCTTTATTATTGCTAAAAAATATAGAAATCAATCTCTTATATTCTATATATTAATGTCTTTTTTTTGGTTTTTTGTTATGGGACCTTTTTGGGCTGTTATTACATTTATTGAATTAATAACTGGTTGGGGTTTACAAAAAATAATTAAAGATTTTTTTAGAAAAGATAAAGAGGATATTGCAAATTCTAATATTCAAATGACAAAAACAACTAATGCAAAAATTAAAAAAGAAACAATATCTTATAATGATTATGAAGTAAAAGATATTATTGAACAAAAAGATTTGTTTAAATCGGATGAAATAATAGAAAAGAAAATAAAATATATTGAAAGTGTAGAACATGGTATAGAGGAGAAAGAAACAACTAGTAATAAAAATATTAAAGAAGATATTGAAAAATTAAAAACTAAATCAAATTTGACTATTAAGGAAAGATTGATTTTATTAAGAGAAAAAATAAAAGATGAATTAAACATAGAACAATGTAATCTTTTAAATGATGATATGATAAATATTTTTATTAAAAATGATATTCAAACGCAAGATATATTTTTGCAAAAAGTTCCTTTATCGTTGAGAGAAAAAATTTTACCAAAAGAGGCAGATTATTTAAATGAAGTATTTGAAATAATCAAAAAAAATAATACTTTTATAGAAAAAAATACAGAATCACCGGGAAAAAAGAATTGTCAAATTGATGATACAATTCAAAAAACATATCCATTGTATGGACCTTGGGCAAAAGGATGGGCATTAGATATTCATACAATAAGTAGTATAAAAATTGACGATTATAATTATATAACCACTAGAACAAATCTTGGAAATTTGTTATACGAATTAAAATATAAAAACAAATTTGAAAACATTGAAATTATTGGAAATGTAATTGTAGAATTTATTAAGAATAAAAATCTATCAAAAGAGATAGATATAATATTGCCGGTACCTTTTTCAAAAAAAAGAAAAATACAACCTTTATATGAAATAGCAAAATATATAGGCAGAAATTTAAAAAAAAGTGTTGATTTAAGTTATCTTAAAAAGAAAGCAACACCAAAAGAATTAAAAAATATAAATAATTTATCAAAAAGAAAAAAAATATTAGTTGATACTTTAGATATTAAGAATTCAAAATACAAAGGAAAAACTATATTACTCTTGGATGATATTTATAGAAGTGGTTCTACATTAATTACTATTTGTAATCTTTTATATAAAAAAGGGAAGGTAAAAAAAATCTATGTTTTATGTATAACTAAAACAAGGACAAAACAATGAAGATTTTTATTAGTGGTTCTATGTCTTTAAAAAACCTACCTAAAAAAATAGATGATGTTTTATTGAAAATTATTCGTAATAATGAAAAAGTCTTAGTAGGTGATGCAAAAGGAATAGATTTTTTAGTTCAAAAATTTTTTAGCGAAAAAAAATATTACAATGTATCAGTTTATACTATATTTCCTATGCCAAGAAATATCGCCAATTATAAGTTCAACATAATTCAAATTATTCCACCCAATACAAAAAATAACAGGATTAATCAAATGTTAAAAGATGAAAGAATGGTAAATGATGCAGATTATTGTTTGGTTATATGGGATGGAAAAAGTAAAGGAAGTTACAATAATATATTAAATGCTTTAAAATTAAATAAAAAAGTAAAAGTTTTTTTAGCTAAAGAAAATAAATTTTTAACTAAAAATGAGATTAATAATATTGAAGATTTCTTTCATAAAAAAAATGGTTATTCTGCACAGGAAATTATTGATGAAATTGATTGTTTCAGAAATATTAGAGAATTTTATACTTTTTTAGTCAATAATAATATTTTGAGAAAAGAAAATAAAAAATATATTCCATTAAAAGAATATAGAGAATATTTTTTTTATGAAGGAAAATATAATAATTTAAAATTTAGCGAAAGTTTTTTAAAAAAATTAAAAAAATTATGTAAAAATAAAATTAAACAACCAACTTTACCAAATTTATTAGGAGAAATATAATGACTAAACAACAAATCTTAAAGCTAAATGAAGAACTTAAATATGCAGTAATGAAAACTTCAAATAAAAATTTAACAGCATGAGGGGGTAAAATTCCTTTGATACTTATATATGTAGCGAGTAGAAGATTAAAAAATGCCAAAGATATTGTTTTAAAGATGGGAAAATATTTTTCTTTGGAGGGGAATAAATTTTATAAAGCTTTTCTAAACAAAGAATTAAAAAAATATTTTAACAATAAATATAAACAAACAAACGAAAATATTGAAGAATTAAATGAAGAAATCATCAAAGCCGTCAAAAATTTTTCAAAATATATAAGAAAAAATCCAAAGACAAATATTGCAAATTTTTTGATGTTTATATTAGGTGCATATTTAGGTTCGGGCGGAATTGATGGTGATGGAGGTATTCCGGATTTAGATTTAGAAATATTTGGAATAGAAAACCATCGTTCAATTTTTACACATTCTGTTATTGCAGGGATTATAATTGAAACTTTGATTTTATTCTCAATAATAGCAATAGATATGATTTATGATAAATTACCAAAAGAACATTTGGGAATTTGGGATTTGATTCATGAAAAAAAAGACGATTTTTTATTTAATTTTACAACAGGTGTCAGTGCAGGTTTAGCATATCATTTTACAATAGATGCTACGATAGACGGTATGGGAACATATAAAGACTTACCTTTTAGTGCACCTAAAGAAGTTCATCAGTTTATTATGGGGGCTAATGCTTTTATAGAAGGTTTGGATGCTTATTATAAAAAGTTTGATTATAAAATCATAAAAAATTTATTTATTTTATTTAAATCAAAATTTAATAAAAAGGACTCAAATGAAACAAAAATACGACTTAATTATAGAAGAAGCTAAAAAATGCTGGGAAAAATATGGAACATATGACAAAATGATTGAATGTTTAGAAAAGAAAAATTATAAAAATGCTTCATCTATGCTTAAAGGTTTAACATTGGACGAGATTGGATATATTTTAGGTGTGACAAGAGAAAGAGTCAGACAATTGCACGAACAAGCAGTAAAAAAAATAAAAAAAGGTATTATCGTTAGACGAGATTTAAAAGATTTTTTATAAAATATAAATTAATTTAAAAACTGTCAGTTAAATTGTCAGTAAAAATCCGCCAAAAACGACTGACACTTACCTCGTTGATTTTTGAAAGATACCGAAATTACTGAGTTTTTGAAGTAATGGCGGAGAGGGCGGGATTCGAACCCGCGGTACCCGATGTGGGTACAACGCCTTAGCAGGGCGCCGGTTTCAGCCACTCACCCACCTCTCCGTTTGTGTGGATTGAAATTATATCAAATTTATTTTAAAATTCAAGCAAAAAAGGACTGTTTTTGAAAAAAGTTTTGATTTTATGTACGGGAAACAGCTGCCGCTCCATTATGGCGGAAGGGCTTATAAACAAATATTTTTCATCAATAAAAGCCTACAGTGCAGGAAGCAGACCGAGCGGAAAAGTAAATCCGCATGCCAAAAAGGTATTAACCGAAGAAAATGCCTGGAAAAAAGAGTATCATTCAAAAACAATTGAAGAAATTTTAAATAAAGCGCCTTTTGATCTGGCAATAACAGTATGCGACAATGCCGCAAAAGAATGTCCAGTAATTCCGGGGACAAAAACAATACACATACCTTTTGAAGATCCCGACGGAAAAAGTTACGAAGAATTTTTAAAAACGAAAGAAGAGATAAAAAAAAGGTTATTCAGTGCGCTCCGCACGCATTTTCAGGTCTGATTTCCTGAATTTCGCCTTTTATAAATTTATCAACCGCTTCTTCCACCGTAGGGGAAACATTATCAAAATATACTTTTATTCCCGCCTCTTTAAATCCTGCAAGAGGTCTGCCGCCGATTCCCGCCACAATTAACGCATCGGTTCCGAGACTTTGTATATTTGCAACGGCGTTTCCGCAGGCTCCTCCCGCATGTCCGGGATTTTGAACGGCTCTTACTTCTTCAACTTCCCCGTTTTCAATATCAACTACGATATAAAACGGGGCTTTTCCGAAATGTGCGCCTCTTTTAGCCAAAAGACCGTCGGGAGTCGAAGTGGGAATCACCACTCTCATTTGAGCTGCCCTTTGATTTTTTCAAGAACTTCCGGAGCAGTCAAACCGTCTTTTTTAGTAACTTTTATAATCTTGATCCCGGCAAGTTCAAGGGCGTCTTTCATATTCGGACCGAGCCCCCTTACAACAATATAATCGCTTTCGTCAACCCTGCTCGCTTTTACATGCTTGTGATGATGTTCCACCTCATCGGAGGTGTATTCTTCGGCGTGTTCTTCATGTTCATGCTCATGTTCCCGGGCGTGGGTGTTTTCGTTTAACCCCAACAGTTTAAATTCGTTTCCGTCAAATTCATATATTGCAAAAAAAGGGGCCCTTCCCGTTCTTGTAACTATTACCAGATTATCACCTTCAACAGGTACAGCTATTTTTATACTCATTTCAATCCTTTGTTTCTCCCGTGTGGGGATTTTTTTGTACGCGGTAAATATAGCACATCTTTATATCTTATGTCAATATTTCGTTTCAAACAAATATTTTTTATTCATTCATCAGCATAAAACATTTTTTATACAATAAATCAGAAAAATACGGTATAACGGTTCTTTCCCTTTTTTTTTGATTTATACATAGCTTCGTCGGCTTTTTTCAGGATTTTTTCTTTAGTGTCCGGTTTTTTACCGTGTATGTATATGCCTATGCTGCAGCCTATTTTAATATCCTCTTTTTCATAATTTATTACTATGCACACCGCGTTTAATATTTTTTTTGCTATTTTTTCAATTTCGTCCCTGTCGGTTTCCTTTATCACCAGTGCAAACTCATCCCCTCCTATTCTCGCAAAAACGTCACTTTTTCTTATCACTTTTTTTATATTATCCGTAACCGTTTTTAATACTTTATCCCCCGCCGGATGTCCGTAGGTGTCGTTAATTCCTTTAAAATCATCCAAATCGATTAAAAACAGACTGAATAAAACTTCGGAACTTAAATAATTTTCAAGTGTCTCTTCAAAAACATATCTGTTAAAAATTTTTGTAAGAGTGTCATAAAAGGCGAGATCTATAAGTTCTTTTGTTTTTTCCTCCTCTTTCTGTCTTGTTTCATGTTTACTGAACAGCTGAGCGGCTATGGAGTTTAGTCTGTACTCAAGCATCTCCACATCAAGCGGTTTTAAAATATAATTATTAACCCCCACACAGTTTATGGCGTTTAAAAGATATTTTTTGTCATCATACGCGGAAATTATTATTATAGGCTTTTCTTTGTCGATTTTCTTAATCTCCTTGGCCATACTGAGCCCGTCGAGCACCGGCATTGCTATATCCGTAACGACAATATCCGGATTTTTATTTTTAAATATTTTAAGCCCCTCCTCTCCGTCAAAAGCCTGGAAAAACTCCTTCACACTGTCTTTAAACAGTATTTTCATATGCTCCTGCGTAAGCTCGTCATCTTCAACGAACAGTAAAGTAAAATTTTTTAACATAATCACGCCTTTAACCTGATTGTAAAATTCGCACCGTTTTTTGTATTATACACGGAAAGTTCCCCGCCCATTTTTTTTTCAATAATAATTTTGGCTATATAAAGCCCCATTCCTGTCCCGTTTTTAGATACCTTAGTGGAAAAATAGGGAGTAAAAACTTCGTCTATTACGGATTTGTCAATCCCCCCACCGTTATCTTCTATGTTAATTATAATATATTCTCCTTTTTTTTCGGAGGTTATGTATATTTTTTTATCATTCACGTTTCTTTGAATCAAAACGTCTTTTGCGTTATTCAGTATATTTAACAGCGCCTGCGAAAAACTTCTGGGATAACCGTACAAATTTTCATCCGGTATATTCACGCATATTTCAATGTTTCTGTCTTTCAATACCGGGTTTAACAGATACAAAACCCTATAAAGGCATTTTTTCAGAGAAAAATATTCGGCTTTCCCCTCGTCTTTTTGAAAAAAATTTCTAAAACTGTCTATAGTGTCTGACATATAATCAATCTGCTTTTTTGAATGTTTTTCGAAATATTCGAATGTTTTTTTATCAATTTCCCCGTTTTTATATTTTTTCACCAGCAGCTGGTTGAGTATTGCAAGATTATTAAGAGGCTGCCTCCACTGGTGGGCTATCATATTAATCAGCTCCCCGAGCTGTGCGAGTCTGTTCTGGTGAAGCATGAGAACCTGGTGGGACTCGTTCTTTTTAACTTCCTCTTCAATTCTTTTTTCAAGATATTCCTCATAATATCTCCTCTCTTCAAACAACACCCCGAACATAATCACTATTACTATATGGACAAAAACATACAGATTGTAATTTACGGTGTTTTCCAAAGCCGACCCGAGGAAAAAAGCCCCGGTGTTCAGATAAACGGAATATGCTGAAACCATCGACGATACAACGCTCAGATAAATCCCGTAAAACAGATCTTTTTTAATGGTTACATATACCACAACCGATAAACTTAGCGTTATCAGTACAAAAGGATTGTGTATTTTCAAACAAATTTCTATAATATAAAGATAAAAAGCGAAAACAGCCCCGAGCAGAAAAAAACTCGTCCATTTTATCCGTTTGATTTTCTCAAACAGCAACAGCAAAAAAGGGGTGAACAGCATCTGTCCCATTATATTTCCGAACCACCATGAAAACACCTTGATTAAAAATTCATTCAACCCGGTTTTGTAATAAAAAGACAAAACGGTATTTGAAACAACGGCACTGAAAGGCTGCAGAACAAAAAAAATAAGTATAAAAAGACCGGTAATATCCCTGAACGCGGAAAGTTTTACCGAAAGGTTGAATTTTTTGAAAAGAGTTATTCCCATATAAGCTTCGAGGGTGTTTATTATTCCTATAAACACCGAAGGGGCCAAATCTATTCCGTTATTAAAAGCGAGCAGAAACTGCCCTAAAAAGATTCCGGGCAACACTTTTTTCCCGAAATAAAGGGCAAATGCAAGAGCAATACCTTCTGGAATGAAAAGGCCGATATTTATAATTTTTATTCCGAAAAAAAGCTTAAAACTAAGCTCCCCCGTCACATAATACAAAAAAGCAAGTAAAATTATTAAAAAAATATCTTTTTTCATTAAATTTCTTCGGGAAGCTTTATCGGCTTTTTTAATATAATCCTCTCCCACAGATCCCCGTCGCCCCATTCCTCTTTTATTCTGCCGCTAAATTCTATTTCCTCGAGCTTTATTTCCCCCATACCGCTGAAATTATAGGCGTCTTTTCTGAAACACTCCGCATAACCGGTATCAGTTTCATGAACAATAACCGAATGCAGCTTGACTTCTCTTTCACCGTTGTTAAATTCAATCAGCGAAAGCACCCTGTCGATTATCAAAAAAAACACCCTGCTAAACTGCTCCGCCGAAGGGTTGACCGGCAGTACTATCCATCTTTCACTGAATTTTTTGGCAAACTCCATATATTCAGGATCATCCTTAGCCCACAGGGTAACGGCATGGTCAAAACTGTCGATAAGATCTTTTACGGTCGCTTTCATAAGCCCGAAATCATATACCATCTCGCCGTTGTCAAGATAATCTGAGCTGAGTTTGACCTCCACTTTATAACTGTGCCCGTGTATCGAGCGGCTGCATCTTCTGCTCGTACAGTTTCTTACAATATGCGCGTTTTCAAATTTAAAAAGTTTTCTTATAATCACTTTTCATCCCCGGTTTTTAATTTTATACATTTCATTTCAGACACCCTTTTTCTTACCGAAAAGTCTTATATGAATTCTGTCGCTGTAACAGTATCCGTTTTTCAGACAGAATTCAAACACAAAAGGGGCGTTTTTTTCAAGCTCTCCCCTGTCCGCACCGAGAGGCATACAGTAAACAGGCAAATCAATCCCTTTTGTAACATCCTCAATCTCTTTTTTCAAATCCCTGTCGATTACAAATTTGAAAAAACTTTTACGTGCGTTAAGTGCGTAATTTCTTATCACTTTCTTTTTCACCCTTTTTTTATAATCCTCCCCGCTGTTTGAAAGCTTTACGCTCATAGCAAATACGGCTTTCCTGTATGCGGGATATTTTTCAAAATCGATATCCACCGTCGTATTTGTTTCTATTGTAACGGTTCCTTCAAACCGTTCAACCAGAGGATAAAGTTCTTTATGAAAAAGGGTGGGTTCTCCCCCGGTAATGACAAGATGGGTGTTTTTTTTAACATATTTAAAAACTTCCGACATTATTTTTTCAACATTCATTTTTTTCCATTCGCTTTTGTATCCTTTATCTACGGCGTAATAACTGTCACACCCTCTTTCACCGAACCCAGGGCATTTGAGATTACACCCCCCGACTCTTACAAATACGCTCGGATGACCAGCGTATTTTCCTTCGCCCTGGATTGAATAAAATATTTCACTTACGGGTATATACCCCTCAAAATCTGACGATTTTGCGGGGACCCCTTCTCTACACCCCCCAAAATCTAACGATTTTGCGGGGACCCCTTGATTTTTGTTTATTTCATTCTCAATTTTCAATTCTTCACTTTCCATTTTAAATTGTCCATTTTCCATTATTTAACTGTCCATTTTCTACCGGCAATCACTTTTCCGTTTTCCAAAATTTTACCCTCAAACTCATCGCCTTCGTTTACAACCCCCACACCTTTAGGTGTTCCGGTCATTACTATATCACCGTCATTCAATCCGAAAATTCTCTCAATATCTTCAAACAGAAATTCCGGCCTGTACATCATCAAACCGACATCCCCCTTTTGGACAAGTTTCCCGTTTTTATACACTTCAAGCCCTAAACCATCTATATTCTCAAATTCTACAAATTCGCTGAACACCGCCGCACCCTTAAACGCTTTAGCCCTCTCCCACGGAAGTCCCTTTTTTTTGAGTTCACTCTGCACTTCACGAAGTGTAAAATCGAAACCGAACCCGACTTTAAGGGTATCTCCGATTAAAAAACATATTTCCCCCTCATAATGCACAGGAGAATATCCGGGAAGTGTAATTTCGTCACTGATACTGCTAAAAGGCTTCATAAAATATACAGGAGCGCCCGGTATTTCGTTGTTGAGCTCTTTAATGTGTTCCACGTAATTTCTCCCCACACACACGATTTTATTATTCATTCTCAATTCTCCATTCCGCAAAGCTTCGCATATCCTTTTCCGACTCTTGCCACGGGTTCGAATTCACCCTCCGTATACATCTTACGGATTTTTAAAAAAAACGGTATCGTAGCCATTTCCCCGTTTTCAAACGTTCCGTAAAGCTCGGTCAGAAACGCCCTTTTGCATCCTTTTACAATCGGAGGATAGTTTTCATCCACCCTTTCAAGTTCTATTCCGAACTTTTCGGCTTCATTTACCCCAAAAGGCAACACCTCCCCGGTTTTGTCCATTTTTTCATACATTTCAAGCGGTACGAGACACACGCTGGCTTTTTTTGTTTCCTTTATGTTTTTAAAAGTGTCTTTAGGTTCGTCGATTGTAGGTTTTCTTCTTCCTATGCTTACCATCAGAAGCGGAGGTCTGCTGGAAATTCCGGTAAAATAACTAAAAGGCGCAACGTTAATAACCCCGTCGTTTTCCGTCACTATCCAAGCCACGGGCCTCGGAATTATATTGCCCGCCATAAGTTTATATATCTCTTTGCTTTCCGTATTGTCAAAATCCAGAATCATTCCTAACCTTTTTTTGAAATTATATTATAATTAAGGAAAAAAGGTCCGTTATGAAAAAACTGATTGTTTTCTTAAGCGGTATGTTATTCGCATATACGGTTACAAACACGAAAACTTATTATAAAAACATCCGACCTTCAATGTTAAAGGCGAATTTAGAAATAATAATCACAAAAAAAACCCTGAACGGTTTAATAAACCTGTTAAACGAAAACGTAAACAGACTCAAACCCCTGTGCCAAAACACATCGTACTCTTTCACCCCCGTTTACAAATATATAAATAAAAAAGAAATTTTTGAAAACTACAAGGCTTATATAAACACCGAATGCCTGTTTAAAACGTCGGAAATAAAAACATTTTCCTCAATGCTGAACACTATCAAAAAGGCAAAAGTAAAACTTACCCACCTGAATTTCACAGTTACGGAAAAAGAAAGCAAAACCGCCATAAACGCCCTAAAAACAAAAGCCTACACCGATATACAAAAAGAAGCGAAAAACCTTTCGAAAAAACTTAACCGAAAATGTTTCGTAAAAAACATAAAATTCACATCCTCTCAAAACATCAAAAGATTTTATACGTTGAAAACCTACTCTTCACTGCCCGTACCGGAAAACAACAAAAAAATATCAATAATGGCGGATTATCAGATAGAATGTTACTGACCGTATACGGTGATTACTATTTTTCTTAAAGCAGGGTAATCCCTGTGTTCGTTAAGATAAATCCCCTGCCAGGTCCCGAGATTAAGCCGTCCTCCGGTTATAGGGATATTAAGGCTTACCCCGAACATTGAAGATTTGAAATGTGCCGGCATATCGTCTTTTCCTTCAAGAGAATGTTCGTAAACGTAGCCATCGGGGATCAAAGAATTCGATATATTTTCCATATCGGCCCTTACATCGGGTGAAACGTTTTCATTTATAGTAAGTGATGCCGAAGTGTGTTTTAAAAAAAGGTTCATTATCCCGACATTTATATCCGAAATGTCGATTGAAGAGAGAATTTTATCCGTAATTACGAAAAAGCCCCTTTTAGGGGTTTTTATCGCAATCTCTTTTTGAAAAAACTTTAATTTTCCGTTTTCCATTTTACATTTTCCATTAATTAAAAGTCATCAAGGTTAAGGCTTCCTTTGGAATAGTTGACAACATTTCCCTCAAAGAAATTGGTTTTCTGTTCGTTAAAACTGCTGAAACTGTCAAACCAGCTTATAGGGTTTTTAAGCCCTATATCCGGGAAAAGCAGATCTATTCCCATAGCCTGCGCCCTTTTATTGGCCAGATACTTTGTAAATCTGTCGATAAGCTCTTTGCTCATACCTAAAATTTCATCATTAGTAATATACCATCCCCAGTCTCTTTCAAGTTCGTACGCGGCGTAAAGCATCTCTTTTATGTTTTTATAAACCTCCGGAGTGAAAAGTTCCGGAAATTCTTTTTTAATTTCTTTAAATATGTTTGCAAACAAAAGCGTATGGGTTACCTCATCCCTTTGGATAAATCTGATCATCTGGGCGCTTCCGAGCATTTTTCCGGCACGTGCAAGCACGTAAAAAGCCGCAAATCCGTTATAAAAATAAACCCCTTCAAGGCACTGGTTCGCCACTATCATATATATTTTAGCCTCGTCATCCCCTTCAAGCGCCTTAGTCCCCCATCTTTCATATACGTTTCCTATAAATTCGTTTTTTTTGCGGAGATTGTCATCAACCCTCCACATTTCGTATATTTCATCGGTATTAAGCGAAATACTGTCAACCATTACGGCGTAACTCTGCGAATGAAGAGCCTCTTCAAAAGCCTGTCTTACTATGCACATATTCACCTCAGGCGCCGTAATCCATGGGTTTACGTGATCGGGGGTGTTGTTGGTCTGAATCGAATCCATAAAAATAAGCTGGGCCAAAGCTTTGTCGTACATTCTTTTCTCAGCCGGCAAAAGCCTTCTGTACTGTCTTGCGTCTTCCGTTAAATCCACTTCCCTCGGGAACCATGTGTTTGCAAGCATCATCTCCCACAGGTTGTACGCCCACGGATAACTCAGTTTATTAAGGTTGATTATCCCTTCGCTGCAACCGTTTATAATGGATGTGGTTGAACCTTTATGCAAAGGACAGTCGTAATTGAAAAGTTTTTTTATCTGCATCATTACTCCTTTGAGAGAATTATACTATAACTTGTAGCTTGACAAAACAGTTTTTTTGATATATTATTTTATCAGAAGGCAGGCTCGCAGCTTATGCGAGAGGTGCTTAACCTACCTGCCTCAAAACTTCCAGTAAAGAAAAAATATCCGTGTTTAAAGTGTCTTTGTCTTCTGTTAAAGTAGCAATTGCTATACATTCCTTATTTAAAAGATAATTAAATGTCTTTTGAAAATCTTCATTAAAAAACTCAACAAGAGTTTTTATATTATACATCTTATATTCAATATATTTTTTTAAAACGTATAATAAAACATCACTAATTTGTATCAAATGTGATTCATCAGAAGGCATAAATAATACACTGCTAAAAATATTATAAATTTTACTTTCAAATTTCCATTTTAAAGGAAAACTATCAGTAATTTCAATCTTTTGCCTCCAACTTATACCTTCAAACAAAATTCTTTTAAATAAATATTCTTTTGATAAATCATCAATATTTAATTCTGTAGAAAAAATTTCAATACTTTGTCTTTTTTTATTTTGATTAAAAAATCCATCTGCAATTAAAATGCCATAAGAATTTTTTTTATTTAAAAAAGTATCAGTCAAATTAAGAAAATTTTTAAATACATATCCTTCAGTATTTATATTATTGTTTCTTTTCAAAACGGAAACTAAAAAAGTTGCATTAACTTTACCTAAAAACTGAAATAACTCTATTACAAACAAAGAAAGCTTTTCTTTATCCAATTTAATTTGATCTAATAAAGGTAAAATTTTTTCTTCAAATTTATTTTTATTTCTTTTTTTTGAGGGCAACCTATTATAAAAAACATAATTAAATATATCTACAAAATAAATTTCAATTTCAAGCATATTATCAATACCAAAAAATTCTTTTGCTATATCAGAAATAATCATTTCAGATTTAATTAAATTATTTTCTCCTATCGCAATTCCTCCATATAAAACAATATTGGAGTCTTTATTAGTCCCGCTTTCATCAGTAAATATTAAATACATTTTTGTTCCTTACTGACACCCGAAACACTCGATACTTCTGTCCATTACCTCCTCTTTTACTTCCGGGGACTGGCTTCTTAAATAATAGAATGATTTAAGCCCGAGTTTCCATCCGAGCATATAGATTTCATTGAGATATCTTCCGCTCGCTTTGTCGGTCGTTATGAATATGTTAAGGCTTTGTCCCTGATCAACCCATTTCTGCCTGATTGCCGCGGCTTTTACAAGCACGGTCTGGTCAAGTTCGTACGCCGGCGTATAAAACATATACGTCTCCGCACTAAGATTCGGAACCACCACAGGAATAAGCCCGCTTAGGTTTTCTTCGTACCATTTTCTTTTATATACCGGCTCTATAGTCTGGGTCGTTCCCGTAAGGATGGAAATGGAGCTCGTAGGGGCTATAGCCATCAGATACCCGTTTCTCATACCTTTTTTCACTTCTTCCCTTAAACCTTCCCAGTCATACTGCATGGCGCTGAACAAATCTCTTTCCACAAGCTTTTTCGCCTCTTCGCTGGCACTGTCAATAGGAAGAATTCCTTTTGACCAGCGGCTTCCTTCAAACTCGGGATACGTACCCTTTTCCTCGGCAAGTGCCGCACTTGTTTTAATAGCCCAGTAACTGATGCCCTCAAACACTTCGTCTATCAGTTTTAAATGTTCTTCGCTTCCCCAGAAAATCTGCTTTTCGGCGAGCATCTGCGCTTCACCCATGGCACCGAGCCCTATAGCTCTGTTTTTAAGGTTCGTATCTTTCGTTTTTCTGACCGGATAGTAGTTAAGATCAATCACGTTATCAAGCATTCTTATAGCAACGGGAACGACCTCTTTTATTTTTTCAGGGGTGTTTACTTTGCTCAAATTCACACTTGCAAGGTTACAAACGGCCGTTTTGCCCTCAACCGGCACTTTTTCAACAATATACACCTGTTTGCCCTCGATAGCGTCTATGGACGTTATCTTTTTGGCTTTTTTTGTCAGTGTAACATCTCCGTGTTCCACGTTTACGTCTTCCTCTTCCTCATACAGTGCGAAACTTCCGTCTTCAAACGTAACTTTTATTTTATAATGGTTAGGCTCGGTGTTTTGGAAAATTTCCGTACAGAGGTTAGAACTTCTTATAATCCCCGCATGGTCGTTTTGGTTTCTTTTGTTGGCATTGTCTTTAAAACAAAGAAAAGGATTTCCCGTTTCGTAATATTCAAGAAGTATTTTTTTCCAAAGCTCTTTTGCCTTGATAGTCTCTTTCGTTATATTCGGGTCGTTTTCATATTCGATATATCTTTTTTCGAACTCTTCCCCGTAAAGGTCGGTCAGATCCTTTACCTCATACGGGTCAAAAAGCGTCCATAAAGCGTCTTCCTGAACCCTTTTCATAAACAGATCGCTTATCCATAAAGCCGGAAAAAGATCATGCGCTCTTCTTCTTTCTTCCCCGCTGTTTTTTTTAAGATCCAGAAAATCGAGAATATCCATATGCCAAGTTTCGAGATAAACCGCAATAGCCCCTTTACGGGTTCCGAGCTGGTCAACGGCGATAGCTATGTCGTTTGTAATTTTCAGCCATGGAATAACACCGCCGGCCGCGTTTTTATGGTTATCTATAAAACTTCCGAGCGCTCTTATTCTGCTTACGTCCCATCCGATACCGCCGCCGAACTTGGATAAAAGAGCCATTTCTTTAAAATCGTCGAATATTCCTTCTATGTTGTCGTTCATACTTCCGACATAACAGCTGCTAAGCTGGTGTCTTGTGGTTCTGGCGTTGCTAAGCGTAGGCGTTGCGACCATTACTTCGAATTTACTTATTACGTCATAAAACTTCTTAGCCCAGTATCCCCTGATTGCTTTAGGGTTGTCAGGAACATCAGCCCTTTCCTCTTCGGGGATGGATTCGTAATTCGTCTCGTTCTGTGCCAAAAACATAGCCACCCCCATGAAAAGCTGCTGGGGAAGCTCTATAGGCTCGTTGTTTCTATCTTTTATAATGTATCTGTCATAAAGCGTTTTAATACCGAGATACGTAAACTGCAAATCCCTTTCGGGTTTTATATAAGCATTCAGATCCTCAAGGTCGTATTTTTCCTTAAGACCCAAAAGAATCCTTCCCGCCTCTTCCCCTTTTTTAAAATAATCCTGCAGGGAATTGTAACCGGTAAAACCCGTCACTCTGTGATAAAGATCATATAAAAAAAGCCTTGCGGCAACGTAATTCCAGTTGGGCCTGTCGATATCTATTTTGTCAACCGCCGTTTTAATAAGAGTGTCCTGAATTTCCGCAGTAGTGATTCCGTCACGGAACTGAAGTTTCGCGTCAAGCTCCAGCTCCGTGTAATCAACCCCATCAAGCCCCTCACAGGCTGCTTTTGTGTATTTTCTTATTTTGCTGATATCAAGATGTTCGCGTCTTCCGTTTCTTTTAATAACCGTAATACCGGGATACATTATACTCCTTGTTTTGAAATATGTTTACAGGGAAAAAACGCTTAATTTTTTCCTTTTTTTGTTCGTAATCATATCACAAAAAACTTAAGAAAAAATTTTAACCGTAAAAACGGCGATTAAAGCCGCCAAATATGCAAACACGTTAGGATATACGGTATAAAACAGCCTCCACTGCCACTGAGGCACCTCAGCCCAGAATGTTCCCATAGCCGCAAGACAGGGAGAATAAAACATAATAATCACAATCATAGCAACAGCAGCCGTAAACGTCATATTTTTCCTGATTATTTCCACCGTTTCTTTTGACGAATCGGTTTTTCCTCCGTACAAGACGCTTAAAGTGGACACAACCACTTCTTTTGCTGCGAGTCCGGCAATAAGAGAAACGTCTTCTCTCCACGTAAGTCCGAGGGGTTTAAATACCGGTTCTATAAATTTACCTATTTTTGCAAGATACGAGTTTTGAAGTATTTCCCCGTTCATTTTCTCAATCAGTTCCGTTTTTCGAGACGGATTTTGCGTTATTAAACTTTCATATTTTTTTTCGATGTCCGCCCTTGGAAACGAACTTAAAACCCATATAATCAGACTCGCCGTCGCAATGAACGTTCCCGCTTTTTTAAGGTACAGCTTGCTTTTGATCCACAAATCGAAAAGTATTCCTTTCAGCTTAGGAAACCTGTATTTAGGCAGCTCCATTACAAACGGCTCGGGTTCCCCTTTAAATAGAACGATTCTTAATATTTTAGCGACTATAAGCCCCGTGAGGGCACCTCCGACGTATATTGCAAACAGTACGTTACCCTGAATTTCCGGTCTGAAAAACGCACTGACCAAAAGCACATAAACCGGCAGCCTCGCCCCGCAGCTCATAAATCCTATCACAAGCATGGTAATAAGTCTGTCTTTAGGATTTTTAAGCGTCCTTGCCGCCATATAGGCGGGTACGGAACATCCGAATCCGGACACAAGCGGGATAAAAGCCCTTCCCTGAAGCCCGAATCTTTTTAAAACGCCGTCCATTATATAAGCCGCCCTTGCCATATAACCGGTCTGTTCAAGCAGGTTTATACCCAAAAACAGAATAAGGATATTCGGCAAAAACATAACGACCGCACCTACAGCAGGGATAACGCCGTTTACTATAGCCTCGCTTACAATCCCTTTAGGAAGTATATTCAAAAGCCCCGCCCCGAACGCCGTAAACGCCCTGTCGATATATTCCATCGGAACGGCACCGAGTGAAAACGTGGCCTGAAATATCGCCCACATAATAAACAAAAACAGAGGAAGGCCGAACACCGGATGAATTAGAACCTTGTCCACCTTTTCGGTAAGCGTTTCTTTTTTGGCCTTTTTGGCAACCTGTGTGACTATACCCTTTGCAAGGGCGAGCCTCTCTTCAAAAAGCACCGTTTTGGTGTCGTCTTCGTCAAATTCTATCCTAAGCCTCTCTTTCGCATTTTTAAGCGTATTCATAATATCCACAAACCACGGTTTTTCGTGAACGAATTTATACATATATTCGTCATCTTCAAGAAGCCTTACCGCCACAAACCTTTTTGAAAATTTACAGGATTTTATTTTTCTTTTAAGGGATTCTATCTCTTCTTCGATTATCTCGCTGTAATACACTTTAGGAACGTTTTGCCCCTCATACGTACGTATCACTTTTTCAAAAAGCTCTTCAAGCCCGAAATTTTCCTTGGCGGATACATTTTCGGCGGGAATGTTCGTAAGTTTGCTGAATTTTTCCGTATCAATTTCGCCGCCTTCCCTGGCGAATTCGTCGTACATATTAAACGCGACGGTCATCGGTTTTTGAAGGTCGCTCAGCTGCCATGTAAGAGTGAGGTTTTTTTCAAGCTGGTTCGAATCGAGAACGTTAAGTATCAGATCATATTCCTCCTCAAATAAAAATTTTTTAGTAACCTCCTCTTCAGGCGTATACGTATGTAAAGAATAAGTTCCGGGAAGATCTATAAATTTGAGCCTGTATCCGTTTCTTTCGAAAACAACTTCTTTTTTTTCAACCGTGACACCGCTGAAATTCCCCACATGCAGCTGCGCCCCCGAAATAGAATTTATAAGATGGCTCTTGCCTACATTCGGCTGCCCCACAAGCACTACGACTATTTCTTTCATTACTCCTCCGTATTCTGAATTTTTATTCCCCTTCTCGCTCCATCTTTTCTCCGTCTTTCACTCTTTTTCACTTTTCAAATCTCCACTTCCACTTCAGCCGCCTCTTCATCCCTGAGGGCGACTTTGGTGTTTCCTATTTCTATTTCAAACGTGTTTTTCGCAAGCGTGTGTTTTAACACCTTGACCTTCTGCCCTTTTGCTATTCCGAATGCAAAAAGACGGCTTTTAAGGGGTTCTTTGGCATAAACCTTTTTTACGGTTCCGCTTTCTCCTATTTTAAGTTCATTCAGCCTCATACGTCACCTTTATAAATTATTTTCCGTATAATATCAATTGTTCGTTTTTTATTTCTTGATAAATGTCAAAAATGTTATAATCGCTTTAAAAAAGGACTATTATGACACTATCAACACCTTTAAAATCAGATTCAATCAAAATTATGCTGCTCGGTTCGGGAGAGCTCGGAAAAGAGGTTGCGATTGAGGCCAACAGGCTCGGATGCGAAGTTATAGCCGTCGACAGATACCCTAACGCCCCCGCAATGCTTGTTGCGCAAAAAAGCTATGTTATAGATATGAAAAACAAAGAGGAGGTTCTTGACGTCATAAGAAGGGAAAAACCCGATTTCGTACTTCCCGAAATAGAAGCCATAAATATACAAGCGCTGTTCGAGGCCGAAAAGGAAGGCGTACACGTAATCCCCAACGCCGAAGCCGTAAACAAAACGATGAACCGTAAAAACATAAGGGTTTTCGCCGCCGAAACACTCGGGCTTAAAACCAGCGGATACGAATTCGTCTCAACATACGAGGACCTTAAAGCCGCATGCGACAGATTAGGTTACCCGGCCGTGGTAAAACCTATTATGAGCTCCTCCGGACACGGACAGAGCA
>NZ_JBMYAU010000089.1:0-9970 GCF_053994455.1 Nautilia sp.
AATGTTTAACGGACTTATAAGAGAAACGGCAAAAATAAAAAGTTTTGCAAATAACAAATTAAGTGTTTTGGCAAAACACAGACCTCAAACAGGTGACAGCATTGCAATAAACGGCGTGTGTCTTACAGTCACAAAAATATACTCTGACGGGTTTGAAGTTGAACTCTCACCCGAAACCCAAAAAATAGTACCGCTTGAAAATTACCGGGCAGGAAAAGAAGTGCATATAGAACCGGCTCTTCGTTTCGGGGAGAGAATAGACGGTCACCTTATCCAGGGACATGTCGACGCCATAGGCGAAATACTTGAAATCAAAAAAAACGCCAACTCTTACGATGTAATCATAAAAACAGATCCGAAAATTATGAAATACGTCGCACCTAAAGGCTCAATCGCAATAGACGGTGTAAGCCTGACCGTTAACGAAGTGTTCAGCGACAGGTTCAGACTGACAATAATTCCGCATACATTTGAAAACACTCTTTTTAAAACATATAAACCGCATAGGAAAGTAAATATAGAAACGGATATGTTTGCAAGACACATCTATCATATGCTAAAACACTCCCCCGATGATATCAATGAAAAAATACTAGCATGGTGGTAAATTTAAGCAAACTTTAAGAAATTTAATCTTTTTAATTCTTTTTTAACCCTTTTGTAGTATACTGACACCGGGAAATTAACTTTTAAGGAGCGGAAATGAAAAAACTTATTTTAGCGGTCAGTGTAAGTGTCGCATTAATGGCGGGAAATTTAAATTTAAAAGTGGACAATTCGGCCATCCAAAGAATAGCGCCTAATCAAAACGGCCTTGTAATGTCTTACTCTTCGGTTGTTCAGAAAGTTATTCCGAGCGTCGTAAACATTTCGACCGAAAAAATGGTTAAAACCAAAATACCCGAACAGTTCAGAAGATTTTTTGAAGATCCTTTTTTCAAAAGGTTTTTCGGTCCGTTCGGAAACATCCCCAAAGAGCCTAAAGAGCATAAAGAATATGCTTTAGGCAGCGGGGTTATCGTAACAAAAGACGGTTATATCGTTACAAACAACCACGTGATATCGGGTGCTACGAAAATCATCGTAAAACTCCACGACGGAAGAAAATACACGGCGAAACTTATAGGAACGGATCCTAAAACGGACATTGCGATTATTAAAATAGACGCAAAAAACCTAAAACCCATAACAATCGCGGATTCAAGCAAAATCAAAGTGGGTGACATCGTTCTTGCGATAGGAAACCCTTTCGGGCTGGGTGAGACGGTTACCCACGGAATCATAAGCGCCCTTAACAGAACGTCAATAGGTCTGAACGACTATGAAAACTTCATCCAGACAGACGCCGCAATAAACCCTGGAAACAGCGGAGGCGCGCTTGTTGATCTTAAAGGAAGGCTTATAGGTATCAATTCCGCAATAATAAGCAGAAGCGGCGGAAACAACGGTATAGGCTTTGCAATTCCGAGCAATATGATGAAATTCGTAATAACATCGCTTATCAAACACGGCAAGGTGGAAAGAGGATATTTAGGCGTAATGATCAGCAACATAGATTCAGGCAAGGCGAAACTTTACGGAATAGACCACGGTGTGCTTATCAACAAAGTCGAACCGAAAAGCGCAGCCGCCGCGGCAGGATTAAAACCCGGCGATATTATAGTTGCGGTTGACGGGGAGGAAGTTAAAAACGCAGGGGAACTCAGAAACAAAATAGCTTTCAAAGGACCGGACGCAAAAGTAAACATCAAAGTATACAGAAACGGAAAATACATCACTCTAACGGCAAAACTCAAAGCGCTTAAAACAAAAGTCGAAACTATTGAGAACATAAAACTTCTCGAAGGAATGACATTAAAAGAAAACAAAGGGCATATAGAAGTGGACAAAGTGGCGCCGAACACATATCCTGCAATGGTAGGGCTTCAAAAAGGCGACATAATTCTCAGAGTAAAAACCGTAAAAACAGGAAAATGGGTTTATGTAAAATCAATCGACGAGCTTAAAAGGCAGTTAAAAGACCTTGACAGAGGCGACGTTTTACTTGAAATAAAAAGAGACGGTTCCATTTTTATCGTTCAAATGTAAGGACTCAAATGAAAATACTCTTAGCGCCGAGCGAGAGAAAAACGGCAGGGGGAGACAATCCCCCTATATCAAAAAAGAGTTTCGTTTTTCCAGAAATTTATGAAAAAAGAATAGAGGCCGTTAAAAAATACGATGAATTTTTAAAAACGACGGACGACATTAAAAATTTCGGATCCGATAAAACCTCCGTATTTTCACGCCCGACAAAAAAAGCCGTTTTAAGATACGGCGGCGTTGCGTTTGATCACTTAAAATACGGTGAACTCGACAAAGACTCTCAAAAATGGATAGATGAAAACGTTTATATATTTTCAAACCTTTTCGGTATTATAAAAGCCGGGGATTTCATTCCGGAATATACACTGAAACAGGGTGCGAAACCGGGATTTGACATATACTCTTACCATCACAACATATTTGCGCCCGCACTTGAAAAAATAAACGAAAACGAACCGTTCATCGATTTAAGGGCGAAATTTTACGAAAAAATCTATAAACCCAAAAACGCCATCACCTTTAAATTTATCAAAAACGGCAAAGTTCTAAGCCATTTCGCCAAAGCTTACAGGGGAAAACTGACGGCAATTATCTCAAAACATAAACCCGAAACGTTAGATGAGGTGCTAAAAATCCCTTTTGAAGATATAAAAGTAATCGAAATTCAGGAAAAAAAGGGAGTCAAAGAGATAGTGTGCGAAATTGATTAAACGTCAAAATCGTCCAGCCCTTCAAAATCGTCAAACCCCCCTTCAAAATCGTTATCGGCCACTTCATCTTCATAACTTTCGAAATATTCGCTTGTCATTACATCTTCATCCAAATCCGCGGAGACGTCGTCTATTTTTGCATCGAGTTCTTCAAGTTTCGAATCAATCTCATCAAGCTTAGAATCTATTTCGTTTAAATCGTTTTGTAAAACCTCGTTTATCTCACCGCTGTCCATTCCGAGGCTCTCGCCCATCTGAACAGGCGAAACATTATGGTTAAAAAGCAGGTTGTAAAGCCCCATTCCCGCCATTACACCGGTTAAAGATCCTAAAAAGCTACTTCCAAAGCCGCCTGATAAACTGCTTGAAGTCGAATTTGTCTGAGTCTGAGGTTTTGTTTTGAGATCCTCGCTTGAGAACTTTTTTTCATCTTTTCCTTCAAGTTTTGATACTCTCTTATCGAGTTCGTCAACTTTTTGAACGAGTTTTTCAAGTACAAGCCCCATTTTCTTAAGCGTGTTTTCAATGTTTTGAGTATTCATCCCTTACTCCTTTTTTTTAATTATATCCTTATTTTTATTTTTTTGTATATTTTCAACGGAAGTTTCCACCACATAAAAAAACTCGGGGTTCAAATCGTTATAAAAAAGTTTTATTTTAGCTTCCTGATAAAGCTTTCTTTCGATTATTTCCGTAACCATTCCCACTTTCGCACCCTGATAAAAAACGCCGTCAAGACCGCTGGTTATCACCAAGTCACCTATATTTATTTTCTCAAATTTCGGAATATATTTAATTGTATTGATTTTTCCGTAAAAAATCCCCGGAATTTTGTTTTTTCCTATATATACCGTATAAGAGGTTTTTTCATTGGAATTTAAAAGGGCCAAAGAATAATTCGAATAATGTTTTACGGCTATCCCCGCCGCCATATTGTTATAAACAAGCCCACGGGGTGTAAAAAAAGGTTTGTCGTAATTTATATACACCTGGGTAAAATCGGGCAGTTTGGCATAGGAGATCACCTGAGTAAAAACCATATTCGGAATGTCCAGACGCTTAAAATATTTCAGATCTTTACACGTGGCGTATTTGACTGCTATTTTTTGAATTTCGTCTTTTAAAAACCTGTTTTCCTTTAAAAGCTTTTGAAGGGTGTCTTTTTGATCGATATATTCCTCATATGTTTTTTTCCAGGAATTAATAAGGGAGGAAAAAGAGTTTTTAAGCGAATTGGCGCTTTCAAGAGTGTATTTTTTAACAGTGGGAATCTGAAAAAACACCACTATCAAAAAAGTAATGATTAATAATAACCGTTTACTCATCAAGCGTTGCTAAAATTTCTATTTCGTCCAAAACTTTTCCCGTTCCTTTCGCAACGGCCAAAAGAGGCTCTTCGGCAATATATACCGGCAGTAAAACCAAATCGCTCAAATATTTGTCAAGCCCCTTGAGCAAAGCGCCCCCGCCTGTCAGCACTATTCCGTTTTCGACAATGTCCCCCGCAAGGTCAGCCGGGGTTTCTTCAAGCACCTGTTTAACGGCTTCGCCTATTTCTTTAACCGGTTCTTTAAGCGCCTCTCTGATGTCTTCGCTTGTCACCGTTATAGTTTCAAGAAGCCCGGAAATCCTGTTTTTACCCTGAACCGCCATTTTGAGTTCCTCATCAAGCTTAACCGCGCTTCCGATTTCCATTTTAATCTCTTCGGCAACCCTCTCGCCTATAATAAGATTGTATTTTTTATTGATATAATCAACTATACTTCTGTCAAACTTATCACCGGCAACCCTGATCGACTTACTGACCACAAGCCCGCCTAAAGAAATTACCCCTATTTCTGTAGTACCGCCTCCGATATCGATTACCATACTTCCCTGAGGCTCTTTTACTGGAAGACCGGCACCTATTGCGGCGGCCATAGGCTCTTCTATCAGATACACTTCCCTCGCCCCCGCGCTCATAGCCGATTCTTTAACCGCTTTTCTCTCAACCTGGGTAAGTCCGTAAGGAACGCATATTACGATTCTCGGTCTAATCAGACCTTTTCTGTTGTGCACTTTTTGAATGAAGTACCTTATCATCTCTTCCGTCACGCTGAAATCCGCAATCACCCCGTTTTTCATAGGGCGGATGGCTACAATATTTTTGGGCGTTTTACCCACCATCTCTTTTGCAGCTTTTCCGACGGCTAAAACTTTCTTTTTGTGTTTGTCGTCTTTAATGGCAACAACGCTCGGCTCGTTTATAATGATACCCTTTCCCTTAACGCTCACTAAAGTATTGGCCGTTCCCAAGTCAATGGCCAAATCGTTGCTGAAAAGTCCTAAAAGTTTGTTAAACATTTCCTTCCTTTTTTATAAGTATGGGCTCGGTTTTTTTCTCAATTACATCTTTTGTAATTATGATTTTATATCCCCTGTATTCGGGCAGGTTGAACATAATATCAACCATCGCCTCTTCCAAAATGGCTCTAAGCCCCCTTGCTCCCGTTCCTCTTTTTATCGCTTTGTCCGCTATAGCCTCAAGGGCTTCCCGTTCAAATTCAAGCTGAGCATCGTCAAGCTTAAAGAGGGCCTGATACTGCTTGATAAGGGCGTCTTTAGGCTCTGTCAGAACCTTTATGAGATCATCCCTTCCAAGTTCTCTAAGAGTGGCGATTACCGGAAGCCTTCCGATAAGTTCTGGAATAAGCCCGTATTTAACCAAATCTTCAGGCTCCACAAGTGCGAAAATATCGTCTTTTGTAAGTTTCTCTTTTGTTTTGCCCAAAAACCCTACGGTTGCGCCTTCAAGCCTTTTTTGAATAATCTCCTCAAGCCCGTCAAACGCACCGCCACATATAAACAGAATATTCGAAGTGTCTATCTGGATAAATTCCTGATTAGGATGTTTCCTGCCCCCCTGAGGCGGAACGTTTACGATTGATCCCTCTATGATTTTAAGCAGTGCCTGCTGAACGCCCTCGCCGCTTACATCCCTTGTAATGGATCTGTTTTCGGAAAGTCTTGAAATTTTGTCTATTTCGTCTATAAACACGATTCCCCTCTGGGCTTTTTCGATGTCCCAGTCAGCCGCCTGGATAAGTTTCAAAAGCACATTTTCAACATCTTCTCCGACATATCCCGCTTCCGTAAGCGAAGTGGCGTCGGCAATTGCCAAAGGAACATCAAGAAGCTTCGCGAGCGTTCTTGCTATAAGCGTTTTTCCGCTTCCGGTGGGCCCTATCATAAGAATATTCGATTTTTGGATTTCAACGTCGCTTTTCGCTCCGAAAAGTATTCTTTTGTAATGGTTGTAAACCGCAACGGAAATTATCTTTTTAGCCCTTTCCTGCCCTATTACGTATTCGTCTAAATGCGCTTTTATCGCTTTTGGGGTAAGAAGCTTGATATCGGCGCTTTTTTCTTTTTTTTCCTGTTTCTTATCTTCGGCCCCCATTATTATTTCATACGCCGTAAGCACACAGTTTTTACAGATAAACGCCGCATCATCAGGCGCCGCCAATAGCGGATTGTCCTCTGTTTCAAGGCTTCCGCAGAAACTACACTTTTCTATCATATGGTATTCCCCTTTTCGAATTTAGTACGAATTCGCATAAATGTTTTACATATTCGTTATCTGTATTTTCAAGCAGTTCTTTAGCCGTATCCTTAAGCGGTTTTCCGCTTTCGAACAGCTCTTTGTACGCTTTTTTTATCGCATCAATATCGCTTCTGTTTTCAAACCTTCTTCTAAGTCCCGTAAGATTAAGACCTCTAAGTTTCGCCCTGTTTCCTTCAGCTATCGTAAAAGGGGGAATATCCTGCGCAACCGCGCTCGCCCCTCCTATCATCGCATGTGCACCTATTTTTACAAACTGATGAATCGGCGTCATACCGCCTATAACCACAAAATCCTCCAAAACGACATGTCCGGCGAGCGTTGCGGCGTTTGCCAAAATACAGTTGTTTCCGATAATTACGTCGTGCGCTACGTGAACATATCCCATTAAAAGGTTGTTGTCCCCTATTCTGGTAACACCTCCCCCTCCTTCGGTACCGGGGTTAATGAGGGTAAATTCCCTGATTTTGTTGTTGTTTCCTATAACAAGCCGCGTTTTTTCACCGTGATACTTCAGATCCTGCGGCTCGCTGCCGAGCACCGCATGCGAATAGATATGGTTATTATCTCCTATGGTGGTGTAACCGGTAATGTAGGCATACGGCTCGATAACGTTATTGTCTCCTATAACAACGTTTTCGTCAATTATAGCGCCCTCGCCTATTTGACAGTTTTTTCCTATTTTTCCTTTAATAATCGCTTTCATAAATTCTCCATTCTCAATTCTCTCTATTCCCCAAAAAGTCTACCGACTTTTCGTGGGCCCTTTTTTTAAATTCTCTATTCTCCATTTTTAATTATTTATCCATTATCATGGCTTTAAGTTCGGCTTCGCTAACAAGCTCGCCGTCCACATACGCTTCGCCTTTAAGCTGCCATATTTTTCCCCTGTGTTTTATTGTTGAAACTTTATATACCAGTTTATCGCCCGGAAGCACCGGTTTTCTGAACTTGGCTTTGTCTATACTCATAAAATACACCACTTTGTCGCTCAATTCCTCCTTGCTCATAACCGTAAAAGGCAAAATAGCCCCCGTCTGCGCCATACCCTCGATAATCAGCACGCCCGGATAAATGGGATGTCCCGGAAAATGCCCCTGAAACACCTGGTTAGTAATGGAAATGTTCAAATACCCTTCTACATATTCGCCTTCTTTAACCTCCGTAATTCTGTCAACCAATAAAAACGGATATCTGTGAGGAAGCATTTCCTGAATCTGATTAATATCAAAAACCATATATATTCCTTTTTTATTAAAATTTTATCAAAATTTCTCTCACATCGGGGTACACTTTCGCTTCAATATGGACTTCGTATTTCTCTTTTAATTCATCAACGACAATTACAGGCGATAACGAATATTCGGAATGTGTGATTTTTTTCCTGAATTCCATCTCCTCTTTTATATCCGGAGGGTTTTTTACCATTTCCCTGACATTTTGGTATTTTTTATTTAAAATTTCGTTAAATTTTGAAATTTCCACAAAAATTATCTGCATTCTGTTGAAATACCCTACCCCGTCTTTTACAAATTCTATTTTACCCCTTGCAGGTCTTTGAAGATACGAATAAAACAGTATATAACTCTCTGTAATTCTCCATTCTCCCTCTTTACCCCGAAAAGTCTCAGGACTTTTCGGGGACCCCGGATTTTCCATTTTACATTTTATACTGCCTTTTAGCAGTCTGTAATTGAGAAAATTTTCTTTGATTATTTTATATTCTATACCTTTATCTTCATATTCAAGCCTTTTTTTGTAAATTTCTAACCTCTCTTCTATGCTTGCGGGAAGTACCTGTCCCGTAACGGGACTCAAAAGCTCGTCTATTATTTCCTGACGCCGTTTTTGCCGCCAGATTCCGTACAGACACCCGCAATAATCCTGCCTGTACATCTGAGTTTCTTTCGCAAACTGCTGCTGAGCCTGGGTCCCGCCTTTTTTGCGGTAATCGGGAGCGTAAAAATCGACACCGTATTTTCTTTTTATAACTTTTCCGACCGAACTTAACTGCTCTTGTGATTTCATAGGCGACATTAAAAGGGATGTAGTGATTACATTATCCCCCGTTTTTTGCGCAAATTTTGCGGTAGCTTCCAAAGAGTGGTCAAAACATATAGAGCATCTAACGCCCTTTTCCGGCTCGTTTTCCTTTCCTTCGACTGCTTTAAGCCAGCCTTCGTAATCATATTCGCCCTCGACATATTCAACCCCTAATTTTTTACATATTCTTTCGGTGTCAAGCGAACGGAGCTTAAATTCGCCGTAAGGATGAATGTTCGGATCATAAAAAAAACCGGTTATTTTTTCATCCGGAAAATCCTCCTTTAATCTTTTTAAAAAATATCCCGCATCAACACTGCAGCACAGATGGGCAACCATTAACAGCCTTTTTTGGAAAGTATAACAAAATGAAAAGTTAAAAGTGAAAAATTAAAAATTAATTCGTCCGTTATTTGTAATTTTCGTTTTTTTTGATATATTAAGCCAAAAAAAGGACAGTAATGACTCAGACTCAAAAAGAGATGATGGCACTTGTAGGGGCGTGCACCCAGGAAGCCGGAGACAGATTTCTGGTACCGGATGTTTTAAACGGGGAATTCGACAAAATCCTTACCAAGAAATTTGAACTTTTCAACGAAGACACCGAGAAAAAATATGACCTTATCATCGAAGAAAAACCGGGCGATTTGATTAAAGTATATGAAAAACTCAACGATAAGGGCATATACATCACAACTGCCTCATCCCTTGAAGACAGGGAGCTTTTCGCAAATCTCAGCAAGCTTTTTTACATCGTAATGCCTTATTATTTCATTGAAGACAGCGGAGAAAGAAAATCGCTGGTGTTTGCAAGCAAAGAAATTCATCCGACAGCCGACCTAATAAGACACAGAAGCGACTTCGTAGAAAACACCCATTATTACCATACGGACATACACCTTGCGAGTTTCGTTCTGCCCAAATATATTTTTGAATATATAAAAGACGTTATCAAACCTTAATGGAGAATTGAGAATTGAGAATTGAGAATAACGAAGTTTCCGAAAAATCATTAAATTTTTTGAAATTTAAAAATGCGATTGTACTCACAGGCGGCATAGGGACGGGCAAAAGCACTGTCGCCTCTTTTTTGAAAATGTTCGGCTATAAAATAATAGACGCCGATGAAATAAGCAAAGAGGTATTTGAAGAAAAAAAAGAAAAAATAAAAGAAATTTTCGGTACTGCGGATAGGAAAAAACTAAGAGACATCGTATTTAACGACAAAGAAAAACTGAAAACCTTAGAAGATCTTATTTTGCCCGAAGTAAAAAAAAGAGTAATCGAACTTGCACTAAAGTATGAAAAAGACGGCGTTAAATACTTTGTGGATCTGCCTTTGTATTTTGAAAAACAAAACTACCCCGAATTCGATAAAATCTTAGTAATTTACGCCCCGAAAAAACTGCAGGTAAAAAGGGTAATGCAAAGGGATTGCGTAAGTGAAGAGCAGGCCCTTGCAATTTTAAACAACCAGCTTGATATTGAGCTTAAAAAACAAAAAGCCGACTACATTATCGACAATTCCGAA
>NZ_JBMYAU010000090.1:0-4899 GCF_053994455.1 Nautilia sp.
ATTGATGAAGCTTTAACAAATTATATGAAAAACAAAGAAAATATAAAACAACTTTGTGGGTTTCATTGGATTATAGAAAGTTGGAATTCTAAATTTGATTGTAAGGAATGATTTGTGGTTTGGTATTACACAATTTTTTTGAGGGACCCAAGTCCTAAATTTAGGACTTTTATAAATTCAACAGAAAACAAAAAAATTATTGAAATTATTAGATTTCCCCATTATTTCGATATTGTAGAGAATTTTTTATATTTTTTTAAGATTCAAAGTCGGAAGAAACGGAAGGTTATGAGGCTTCTTCAGCCACACTCTTGCTGAGCTATTCTCACACTTTTTAAAACAGCTCTTTTACTATTTCGAATCTGTTTGCCGTCATAATATGAACTTTAGGATGTGTTTTTATAAGGTTTTGAAACAGTTTTCTGCTTAAATCCATTCCTACTTTATATTCTTCCTCTTCGCCTTTTTTATGTGCTTTTATCAGTTTTTCGATCCAGCTTTCGGGTACGTAAATTCCGGGAACGTGAGCGTGTAAAAACTGAGCGGTTTTTAATTTCGTAATCGGAAAGAACCCTAAAATTATTTCGCTTTCTTTTCTTTCATCCTGAAACTGGGAAGTCACTTTTTGTTTTATTTCGAGAAGTTTTTTTACTATGTTCAAATCGTATACGGGCTGTGTTATGATTCCGATCGCGTAATTTTGTATTTTTTTGTAAATTTTACGCTCTATGGAAATAAAGTTTTTTGCATAAGAGTTACTTACGGCAAAAGGTGTTATGGGTTTCGGTTTTATTTTAAATTCTTTGCCCGCATAATCCATTCCGTTGTTAAAGGCCCTGATGATTTCTAAAAGAAGTATACTGCTGCCTTCCACAACCGCTTTGGTTTTCGGCTGATCCGACATATTGGCGGGATCTCCTGTCAGAGCTAAAATATGAGTAACTCCTAAGTCGTTCGCTCCTAATAAATCACTTTGAAGTGCTATTTTGTTTCTGTCTCTCATACTCATTGTGGCGATGACGGGTTTTTTAAATTTTTCCTGCAATTTATACGCCGCTATTACGGAATTGTATTTTAGTTTGCTTAAAGGGCAGTCCGTAGTAGAAAAACCGTCAATATATTTATACGCTTCACAATTTTCTATTTTTTCAATCATTAAATCTACCGTGGGAAGCTTGGGCGGAGTCGTTTCAAGGGTTATGTATTTTTCTTTTAACTTTTCTTTTAACATTAATGTCCTTTGTGAATTTATTACGAAATGATATAATAAAAATAAAAAATTGGGAATATTATGGAAATAAAAGGAAACTTTTGGATTGAAAAGGACGGAAAAAGTTTTTTAGGGAGGGGAAGAATAGAACTGCTTAAGAAAATCGACAGGTACGGTTCGATTTCAAAAGCCGCTAAAGAGATGAAAATGAGTTATAAAGCGGCATGGGATGCAGTTGACATAATAAACAAACTTTCAAATAAAAATGCGGTGGAAAAAGTAAGCGGAGGAAAAGGAGGAGGGGGAACTAAACTTACGGAATACGGAAAACATCTTATAAAGGTTTTTGAAACGGTCCAGACAAAATTTGAACAAGAATTGTCGGAGTTGGAGGAGTTTTTAAAAAAAGAGATTAAATGATAAAATTTCACTAAAAAAGGCTTTTAATGGTTTTAATGATAGATAATTATGACAGTTTTACATATAATATAGTCCAGTATTGCCTTGAACTCGGAGCAAATCTGAAGGTTATAAGAAATGACGAAATGAATGTCGATGAAATAAAAAAGTTAAATCCTGAAAAAATAATTATTTCGCCCGGACCTTCAACGCCTAAGGAAGCCGGTGTCAGTGTTGAAGTGATTAAAAAAATTCAAAAGCCTATTTTAGGAGTATGTCTCGGACATCAGTCCATAGCTTATGCGTTCGGGGGGGAAATTATAAAAGCCAAAAATTTAATGCACGGCAAAACATCGGATATACAAATTACAATAAAAGACGATATTTTTAAAAACTTGCCAAACAAATTCAGGGTAACGAGATATCATTCGCTGGTTGCAAACCCCGAAAAACTGCCTGAGTGTATTATTCCCACTTCTTATTCATTGGACGATAATGAAATAATGTCTCTTAGAGTTAAAAACAAACCTATATACGGTGTTCAGTTTCATCCTGAATCGATTATGAGCGAATACGGTAAAGAAATAATAAATAATTTTTTACAGTTATGAAAAAAGTTTTATTAACTTCCGTTTTTTTTTACCTTTTCTTATTATGGTACGGCGTTAATTTTCTTTCTTATTCTATTGTGGATGTAAGAAGCATAGAGCATTTTCCGGTATTGAATTATATATTGAATTTTTCTTTTTTAATTTTTGGTAAAAATGATATTGGTTTACGTTTTCCCGGAGTTTTAACAGGTTTTTTAAGTATATTGCTGTTTTATAAAATAACCGGATTTTATTTAAAAAAAGAAAAAGACAGGTTTTTTGCCGTACTGATTTTTATGCTTATTCCCGGAATGATAATTTCATCTTTGATAGTGAATAAATCCGTGTATATCATTTTTCTGACTCTGTTGTTCGTACTTTTGTATAAATACAATAAAATTGTTTCTTATGTAATGTTGGGTTTTCTTGTTTTTATAGATTACAGTTTTATATCCCTCTATTTTGCCCTGATATTTTATGCCGTTTATAAAAAGGATAATTTTCTTCTTGTTCTGTCATTGCTGTTTTTGGCAATAAATGCAAATTATTTCAACTATGACATAGGAGGCAAGCCTAAAGGTCACTTTCTTGATCTGTTCGGTACGTATTTTTTAATTTTTTCTCCTTTTGTGTTTATATATTTTATATTTGCAATTTACAAAGGATTTTTTGACAAAAAAAGGGATATAATTTTTTTTATTGCTTTTTTTACTTTTTTAATATCTGTACTGTTGTCTTTCAGACAAAGAATCAAAATTGACGATTATGCCCCGTTTACGTTGGTTTATGTGGTTTATATGGTTAAATACTACTTAAATTCATACAGGGTAAGACTGCCTGTTTTTAGGAAGTTTTATAAAATTTTGTTTTTTATTCTTTTTATAAGTCTTATTGTGTTTGATATAGCCCTTTTTTTAAACAGATATACCCCTGCGAGAAATTTAAGTAGCAGTTACTATTTTATAAAGCCGCTGGTTTTTCAACTTAAGCAAAGAGAGATAAATTATATTGAATCTGACAATAAACGATTATTGAAGGCATTGGAGTTTTACGGACTTAAAAAAGGCAAGGAATATAAAATAAAATATAAAAAAAGAGAAAATAAAGTTTCGATTTTTCACAAAAACAGAAAATTTTTAGAAATTGATGTTTCAAAACTAAACACCATATAAAAAAATTTTTTCCAATTTATAAAATGACGTTATAAGTTTACTTATTAATGATACAATTTCTAAAATAAAATTCAAGGAGAATTAATGGCTCAAAAACCGATTCGTGAATATGACGGAAAAAAACTTTTTGCCCAAAATTGGGATAAATATTTTAGCGGACTTAATTATCCGTTTGAAAGTGTTCTTGTAACAAGTGGAGACGAGTTAAAAGCTAAAGCAAAAGAACCTGGATATGAATGGCTAAACGAAAAACCTTTAGTTGCCAAACCTGATATGCTTTTCGGTAAAAGAGGTAAAAACAACTTGGTTTTATTTAAAGTTAATAAACCGGGAGATGTTACTTTAGAAGATGCAGCTAAATGGATTGATGAAAAAAGAAGCGGGAAGGTTACACTTCTTAGCGGACAAAGCGGTGAGCTGACTCATTTTATCGTAGAGCCTTACACACCTCACAGTGAAGATGAAGAGTATTACATTGCCGCTACGACTTTCGATGAAGTAAACGACGTACTTTATCTTTCAGCGCACGGTGGTATGGAAGTTGAAGAAAACTGGGATAAAGTTACTGAAGTAAAAATTCCTATCGATGCAAGTGACGAAGAAATCGAAAGACTTGTAAAAGAAAATATCCCTTCAGATATTCCGGCTGATAAAAAAGACGTATATGCAAACTTTGCAATTAATTTCTATAAATTCTTTAGAGATCTGAATTTTGCATATCTTGAAATCAATCCTGTAGTTATCGTAGGAAACAATGTTTATCTGCTTGATTTGGTTGCAAGATTAGACGATACTGCCGGATTTATGATGAAAGATAAATGGGGTGATATCGAATTCCCGACACCGTTTGGTATGCCTGAGAAATCACCTGAAGAAAAAGCGATTGCAGAAGCAGATGCAAAAAGCGGTGCTTCACTTAAACTGACAATTCTTAACCCTAAAGGAAGAATCTGGACACTTGTAGCCGGCGGCGGTGCTTCAGTTGTTTATGCCGATACCATTGCCGATATGGCTGGCGGAGTTGAAGATTTGGCAAACTACGGAGAGTATTCAGGTGGTCCGACTACTGATGAAACAAGATTCTATACTGAAACGGTACTTGATTTAATGACAAGAGAAAAAGACGAAAAAGGCAGAGATAAAATCTTAATCATCGGTGGTGCTATTGCAAACTTTACGGATGTTGCAAAAACATTTACGGGTATTATCCAGGCGTTTGAAAAATACGCTGATAAAATGAAAGATGTTGGAACAAGAATTTACGTAAGAAGAGGCGGGCCTAACTACGAAAAAGGTCTTAAAGATATTAAAGCGGCAGCTGAAAGACTCGGCCTTCCAATTGAAGTATACGGACCGGAAACTCATATTACTGATATCGTAAGAATGGCACTAGAAGTTGAAAAAAAAGGAGCGAACTAATGGCTAACGAATTATTTACAAGGGACACACAGGCAATATTTTGGAACAATAACAAATCTGCAATCCAAAGAATGCTTGATTATGACTATATTATTAAAAGAGAAAAACC
>NZ_JBMYAU010000091.1:0-4571 GCF_053994455.1 Nautilia sp.
ATGGTGCGACGGGAGGGACTCGAACCCTCACGGGCTAACGCCCACAAGGCCCTCAACCTTGCGTGTCTACCAATTCCACCACCGTCGCATGGAGTGAAATTATATCAAAATGAAAAACAATATGCAATAAAATTTTTAAAGGTTTTAAAAAAAATTAAGAAAATATATATTTAAAAAGTGTCTGTCACTTTATTGCTGAAAACAAAAAACCCGAAAGAGGGTTTTTATTAACCTAAGAACGGGTTAGCGTAAAGTGCGATAAGAGCAAGTACAAGTGCGTAAATAACCTGCGCTTCGATCATCGCCAATGCGATGAACATTGTACCCATAAGTTTACCGCCCATTCCAGGGTTTCTTGCAGTTCCGGCGATAGTTGCCGCAGAAGCGTGTCCCATACCGATTGCACCACCGAGCGCCGCAAGACCAAGACCTACAACAGCTGCAATTACGCTGTATGCTTTAATCATTGTGTCACCGTCCGCTGCGAAAGCAAATGCTGCGAAAACTGCCATAAGAGCTACGATTTTTTTCATGTTTCTTCCTTTTGTGATATTTTATTACGCCACGTCCGTTCGGCTTGCGTATCCCTACTTAACACGTAACGCACTGAAATTATAACCAAAAATTTCGGAAATATTAATAGTTATTTAATATTTTTTAAAAAATTTTTTATTCTTTTTGCCGCAATTCCAAGTTCGTTAATGTTTTTGGTGTATGCTATTCTTATGTAAGTGTTAAAGTTGCCAAAATCAACTCCCGGTGTTGTCGCCACTTTTGCCTCTTCAAGAAGTTTATTGCAAAATTCAAGCGAATTATCGGAGTATTTACCGATATCGCACCACAGATAAAACGCCCCTTCGGGTTTGGCTATTGGAAAAACGTCTTTTAACTCTTCATATAAAAAATCCCTTCTTTTTTGAAATTCATTTTTTACTGTGTCGAGATATTCGTAATCAAACGCTTCAAGCGCTGCATACTGCGAAAGGGTGGGGGCTGAAATCAGAATGTTTTGTGCGATTATTTCAGCATCTCTTACAAGAGTGTCCGGAACGATTATCCAGCCTATTCTGAGCCCCGGCATACAGAAATATTTGCTAAATCCGTTTATGATTACGGCATTTTTACTGTATTTAAGGGCGGTGGTGTAATTATCGGAATATACAAGTCCGTGGTAGAGTTCGTCGCTTATAAGGAGTTTGCCGTTTTGTTCGCAGTAGCTGCAGACGGATTTTAAATCTTCGTTATTATAAATGGTGCCTGTGGGGTTGTTCGGAGAAGAAATCATCAGCGTATCGAAACTGTATTTGTCAAGGTCGTTTACGCTGATTTTATATTCGGGAAAAGCTGTGGGGATTTTGACAAATTTTCTGTTTTCGAGTTCGGCGAAGTTTTCGTAACAGGGATATCCGGGGGTAGGGGTTGCGATAATTCTGCCGAAGTAAAAAGCCATTAAAAAGGCCGTCGACGTTCCGGTGGTAACTATAATATTATCCGGATTTACGTCGACATCGTACATTGTTTTGTAATGCAGTGAAATTTTTTTTCTTAATTCGCTCAGCCCTTTTGCCTCGGTATAGAAAAACCTGTTGTTTTCAACCGCATCTTCAATAGCTTTTTTTACTTTTTGAGAAGGCAGGAGATCCGGCTCTCCTATTTCAAGATGAATTACATCCTCAAGAACTCTTGCCTTTTTTAAAACATCCATTACTATAAACGGTTTCATTAATGCGCCTTTTTTGTATAATTTTATCAAAAAGGGTGTAAATGGAATATGTTATTTTGGCAAGTATGGGCTTTTTTGCGGCACTGACACCCGGACCCGACATATTTTACGTGATCAGACAGGGGCTTTGCAAGGGAAAAACTTCGGCTTTTTTTGCGGTTGCGGGGATTCTCACGGGAAATATAGTCTATTTAATACTTGTGGGAATAGGGCTTGGAAGCGTGGGGCATAATCCGTATTTTCAGATGATAGTGGGAGTTTTAGGGGGTGTTTATCTTTTAAAAATAGCAAAGGCAGTGTTTAATGAAAAGGTATATATCGAAAAAAGCTGTGACAGTTTCAAAAAAGCCGATCTTTACAAAGAGGCCTTAATATTAAATCTTTCAAATCCTAAGGCGATGATTTTTTTTGCAGTGGTAATCACTCCGTTTATGAGTAAGAATGTTATGTTAAGTCTTCTCAGCCTTTATGCAGGTATTTCGGCGGCTTTTTTAACGGCCGCATATTTCAGTTCAAAACTCGACATTGAAGAAAAAATCATAAACGCAGTAAATAAAATATCATCGGTTCTTTTTTTGTTTTTCGCAATTTCACTTTTTTATACCGCATACAAAGCCTTTCTTTCCTTATAATTGAATTTTGTTTCTTTTTTCCGTAAAAAGGATATTTCCGCCCAATAACTAAATTAATTTATTCAACTTTAATAAATATTTATACTAAAAAATCTTGACAAATATATAATCAATGTTGTATAATAATTAAAACTTTTAAGGAGGATAAAATGTCAGAAGTAAAAAAAGCGGCGGAAAATAAAGAGGTTACAAAAAATGTAGAGGAGGCGAAAGAAAATTACGTAGATGAAAGAGTGCAAAAAATTACGCAAGAAGCTACGGATGCGATTAATGCGGTTGTAAAAGTTGTAGAACTTTTAGAAAAAGAGGATAAAGAAGAGGTTTTAAAACAGATTGAAAAAGTGCTTGGTAAACTTGAGGTGTTGGTTGCAAAAGATCCATCCCTTCAGGCAGTACCTGTGGGAGTGAGGGAAGAGGTTATTGATTTTCCGGGTGAAATTGAAGATGTTGAAATTGCGAAAACGGAAGTGGTTACATTAATAAAAAGCGGTGAAGTGGCGTTGGCAAGGGATATTATGCTGAATTTGGCGAGCGAGCTTGACATTTACATAACCGCAATGCCGATAGGAAGTTATCCGGTAATAATGAAAGCGGTTGTTCCGTTGGTGGAAGACGGCAAGTTTAAAGAAGCTAAAGCTCTTATCGAAGAAGCCCTTGAAACTCTGATTGTTGAGAAAGTAGTTATTCCTCTGCCTGTATTAAGAGCGGAAAAAACGATAGTTAAAGCGAGTGAGCTTACTAAAGACAACGACAATGCGGAAAAAGAGGAATTGAAAAAACTGCTTGAATACGCAAAAGAACAGCTAAAATTAGCCCAGGCTTTAGGATACGGCAAGATTGAAAGCGATTATAAAGATCTGTTTGAGGAGATTGAAAAAACAGAAAGCAAACTCAAAGGGGATGAGGGTACGAAAGGTATTTTTGAAAACCTTAAAACAAAACTCAGTTCGTTTATGAGCGGATTTAATAAAGTAAAAGCTCCTACAAAAATGCCGCAGGCCGATAAGAAAGAAAACAGTTAACGAAGCGGTATATGAGGTTCGGCGTACCTGCGCCTTGCCTCAACCTGAATGATTTCGTATTCGAATGGTTTGAGGGTGTTTGGAATAACCACCGCGGTAAGTTTGTTTCCGTATACACACCCGGTGTCGATTCCTGCCGAATTTTTTTTGATGTAAGGGTTTTTAAAAGGGGAGTGACCGTAAATTACAAAACCTTCGTGACCGTTGTATACGTCGGCCCAGAAAGAAGCGTTCGGATTGTTATGGTTTAATGGCAGAAATTTTCCGTTCTCATCAACATCGCGCATAAACAAAAGAAGTGTCATTAAATTAAGCTTAGGATTGTTAAGATAAAGTCTGTTACTTATTCCCGCATGAATAACCGTTAAATGATTTAGTTTTAAAAAAAACGGCATAGATTCTATATATTCGAAATCCTCTTTTTTTAATTGGGGATAAACTTTTTGCTGATCATCGTCTAAAATGACTTTTCTTCCCCACCATTTTCTTAGGTGTTTATATTCATGGTTTCCCATAATGGAAAAAATTCCGTTTTTTTGCGCATACCGCAGTGCTTCCACGGGGTACGGGCCTTTGTCCAAAATGTCGCCTACGCAGATTTCGAAGGAGTTTTTAGGAATGAGTTTCCTTAACTCCTCCCACTCCTCAAGGCATCCGTGAATATCCCCGTAGATTACGTATTTCATCAGTGAAGGTTTTTTATATAGTTACATGCGTCATTATTGCCGAGTTTGCAGGCTTTTTTAAGTAAAGTCAGAGCTTTTTTCACATCCTGTTTTACCAAAATTCCCTTGTAGTAATAGTATCCTAAAATGGTGCAGCTGTCCGTATCGTTTAATTTGCAGCCTTTTTCATAATATTTGAACGCTTTTTTGTCGTCTTTTTTTACACCGAACCCCTTATTGTAAAAATATGCGACCATTCCGCAGGCGTACGCTTCGTTTTTATCGCATCTTTTTTCAAACCCTTTAAGGGCCTGATCGTATTTGCCCTCAAGTGCGAGCTGTAAGTCGGGATCGTTCGTCTGACCGTGTTTTGAGGCGAATACCGAAACTGTTAAAAATACCGTTATCAGCAATTTTTTCATTTTTATCCTTTTTTTGGGTTATTATATCAAAAAGTGTCTCCGGACCCCGGAGCTTTTGTTATCCTCAGGCGACACAGCCGAAGCCGTCGTCGTCATCTTCAAATTCG
>NZ_JBMYAU010000092.1:0-3326 GCF_053994455.1 Nautilia sp.
CTCTTTGTGTTCATACCAATCGACAGGTTCTCTTGATTGAGTTGAGAGTTTTTTGGCTTTTTTAATCCAATCTTCGTTATCGCTTACAAGCATTCCGCCGCTTGAAGTCGTTATGATTTTATTGCCGTTGAATGAATATATGCCAAAATCTCCAAACGTTCCAGAGTGTTTATCTTTATACGTAGCACCCAAACTCTCCGCGGCGTCTTCTATTAAATAAATGCCGTATTTTTCTTTTAGGTAGAGCAACTCTTTCATTTTTGCCATTTGACCGTAAAGGTGGGTAATTATCATTGCCTTGGGCCTTTCCTTTTTTATAGCGTCTTCAAGTAGATTGGGGTCGATATTCCAACTTTCGTCGCTATCGATAAAAATCAGCTCGGCTTTTTGAAAAATAATAGGCGTTACGGAACCTATGAACGTAAATGTTGAAGTTAAAACCTTGTCGTTTTCTTTAACGCCCAAAATCCTTAAAGCCAGATGTATGGCAGCCGTTCCGTTAATGACAGCGCAGGCATATTTTGATTTTGTGTAACTACATACGGCTTGCTCAAATCTATCTATGAATTCGCCGACAGGTGCTATGTAGTTGCTTTTAAAAACCTCGTTTATATATTTTTGTTCGTTTTCGCCCATATGCGGCGGTGAGAGAAAGATTTTATAACCCATCCAAAATCGTTACAACCTCTCCTAAATTTTCTATTTCTACATCTGCATTGTTTTTTATATCTCTGTAAATACCTTTAGGGTTTTTATATCTTATGGTAAACCAATTAAGTTCTTTTGGTGCAAAAAAATCTTTTTTAGGATTGTCCGCAATATATACGTATTTGTTATCACAAAAAAAATCAGAAACATACATAAAAGGCTTTTTGTCCGGTTTTTTGGTGTTTAGAGTGTCTGTGAAAACAGGCAAATCAATAAATTTATCTAATTCTAATGCTGTAAACTTATTTTTTTGGGTTACGTAATGTCCATCGGTTATTATGGCTAATTTGAATTTTTTCTTTAGGTGTGTTAATAAAATTTTCGTGTCAGCATCGAGGTTTATTTTTGGAAAGTGAAAACGGTAAATTTCTATTAATTTTTCAAGGCTAATATTTAAGTTAAATTTTTGAATTAATTTATCAAAGATTTTACCGGAACCTTCTTTCAAAAACTCCGACCACATGAAATCAAAATAGATTTCATTTTGCAAAAAAGCACACACCTCTTTAAAACCGCTTTTTACGAAATTTATTTCATCATATAAAGTATCATCAAGGTCAAATGCCACAACCATCTATCAAAACCTCAGCGTCGTATCGCAACATTATTAAATTATCTTTCCAATCTTCTGTATAGTTTAGTGTCTTATTTTCATAATCATCTATAATAAATTTTGCAAAATCAGCACCGGCAAGCCAACTTAGAGGATAACCACCACCGAATCTTGGGTTTATCTCTATGAAGTATATATCATCACCTTTTTTAAAAACCTGCACTGTTAAAACGCCGTAAGCACCCTTAAACATTTCGCATAATTGTTTAATGTTTTTTATTATTGTTTTATCTTTAACTGTCTGACCTTTGCTTACCTCTCCAGCTCTAATCTCTAATCTTTTTCTTGGGACAACACATACAACTTTGCCATTCTTATGAACAAAAACATCAACTGTAAATTCAGGTGCTTCAATGTATTCTTGAAACACATAATTTTTATTTTTCTTTTTTAGAATCAGTGCTTCTTCCATATTTTCAACCTTTGTAGCCCCCTTAGACAGAGAAGAATTGTTTAGTTTGGCGAATAGAGGATATTGCGCTGTTTCTAAATCGGTGATAATTTTAGGGGTTAAAAAATGACGATTGGTAAAAAATTCGAAAGTGTTTGTTTTCAAGCTAAAAGTTTTACATATTTTGTAGTCTGACACAGCTACCATTATGTCTTCATCTTTAAAACGTCTTTTTGCTTTTGATAAAATCAAGAGCTCGGGGTCTATGGTAGGAATAACAATTTTTATATTGTTTTTTTTGCAGATATTGAAAAGTTCATCTAAATAGGTTTTATCGTTTACTTTTGGAACTTTGAAAAATTTTCCACTAAATTGACATGCTGCTGATAATTCCGGATTAGCATCGCATGTAAAGACATTACTATGTAGCTGAAAATTTTTTACTAAGGAAACCCTTCTTCCTGCACTAGTAATTAAAACGTTAATTTTTTCCATTAAATTTCTCCATCGTTGCTCTGCCTTCTTGAGAGATACCTTCTTTCTTTACCACTTTCCATATTGTCAACAAAATAATCTTCAAATCAAGCCAAAAAGATAAATGTTCAACATAATACACATCGTATTCAAATTTTTCTTTCCAACTTATAGCATTTCTGCCCATAACTTGAGCAAGTCCCGTAATCCCGGGCTTTACATCGTGCCTTTTTCTTTGTCTTTCATTATAAAGCGGCAAATATTCAACGAGCAACGGCCTTGGACCCACAAAACTCATATCACCCTTTAAAACATTAAAAAGTTGCGGCAGTTCATCAAGGCTAAGGCTTCTGATAACTTTACCAACTCCTTTTAATCTTTTCTCATCTGGTAATAAATTACCGTTCTCATCCGTTTCGTTGGTCATTGTGCGAAATTTGTAAATTTTGAAGATTTTTTCTTTATATCCTGGGCGTTTTTGAACAAATAGTATGGGTTTTCCATCCCACAGATAGATTAAAATGGCAACTATAATCATTACAGGTAAAAATAAGATAATTAAAACGAAAGCTAGAATTTTATCGAATAGAGGTTTGAAAACTTTTTCATACATGAGTTATACTTTTATTTTTCTACAGCCAATTTTAGTGCTTTTTCTAGTTCTTCTCCAAGTATATTTATGGAGTGATGTTTCTCAACATATTTCCTAAGTTTTAATCCTATTTCTGTTTTTTCTCTTTTTGTCATTTTAGATGTTTTGATAATCATTTCAGTTAATTTAGTTTCATTATTTGGTGGGATGTAAAATTCGTTATCTAAAAAAGAAAAAGGGTTATTATGTTCTGCATAGCTTGAGACTATAATGGGTTTTGCTGCTGCCATGTAATCAAATAGTTTATTCATACTACCCCACATTACTTTACCTTGAATAAGTAATAGAATATCTGCCATTTTAAGTAATATGGGAATTTTTCTCTTGCTAACAGGTTCTAATATACTTATGAATTTTTCTAAAGCTCTTTTTTTTATTTCTTTTCTTAATTGTTTTTCGTATTCTCCTTTGCCTATAAGAACTAAATGTATATTATGCACATTTTTTTTCTTAAGTAACTCAGAAACTTTTAATAATATGTCTAAGTT
>NZ_JBMYAU010000093.1:0-76045 GCF_053994455.1 Nautilia sp.
TTATACCAAAACACAAAACAAACCTTACGTCTTTCACCCTTTTTCACCTATGGTTGGTTGGGTAGGTTCACCCTCTTTCACTTTACGATATTTCGGTGAAAAAAGGTGATTAGTGAAAAAAGGTACTAATGTTGTATTATTTATGTGGATTGGTATTATTGAAATAATTATCCCCTAAGATGTATATAAGTAATGATATTAATTAGTTTTATAAAATAATTTCTTCAAATGTTAAAAAAATAAGAGAAAAAAGAGGATTGTCCTAGCTTGAATTAGCCCTTAATCTTGGATATAAATCCGTAAGCGTTATATCTCTTGGAGAAATCTATAAAAATAAAAAACACTTTAATATAACTCAACTCGCTAAAATTGCTAAAGAACTAAACACAGATATCTGCGAATTTTTCGAAGGTGTAGATAAAATTATACAAAATTATTAATTAAAATATTCTAAACTTTTAAATTATTTTTTTAGTTTTTTAAGAGTTTTAATCGGTAAAAACATTTTAGTGAGAAAGGTTTTTGTATCGGTTTTTATTTCTTCAAATCCGTATTTTTTATAAAAATCTACCGCTTTCGGTTTGCTGTCGACCACTATTCCCACACAGCCTAAATTATCCGCGAGTTCCAAAGCTTTATTAATTGCAAATTTCAAAAGCTCTTCACCAAATCTCTGTTTCCGATACTTATTGTCCACTGCAAGTCTTGCTATTAAAAGAACCGGCAGTTCCTCATAAGGTTTGTTTTTATCTATTGAATTTTTCTGTATTGAAGAAACACTCAAAGTAATATAGGCGAGTATATCGTTGTTTATATCGGAAATCACATAAGTAATTCCGACTAAATATCTTTTCTGGTTTTGATAAGCATACCTTTTCAAAAATAAATTTAAAAATTCGTCTCCGCAATCAAAACTTTCTTTATTATGGACTTTTGATAATTTTTCAATTTTAATCATTCAAAAGTCTTTTTAAACTTTCAGTAGGTTTAACTTCTAAATTTTTGATTCTTTCAAATTCTTTTTCGTTTACATATATCGGTTTTATAATATATTCTTCCGGTATTTCCTGCAGTGTATCAAAATACATTTTTAAAGCTTCGTTTATAATAAAATTTTTTTTAAGCCCTTTTAAGGATGACAGTCTGTCTAATTTAATTTTATTTTCTTCTTCGAGCTGTGTATAAAAAGATATCATACTCATTTTAATATCCTTTAATATTTTTTTATATTTTAAATCATAAAACAAAAATTGTCAAATGTTTTTAATAAAAATATAAAACCGGACTAAATAAGCCTATTTCCCCACACAGAAACTTCCGAACATTTTATCAAGCATTTCGTCATACTCAAAAGGTCTTGTAATTTCACTGATTGCCTTTATGGCGTCCTGAATCTGGTAGCTGAAAAGTTCAAGCTCGCCCGTTATTAAAAACTCTTTTGATTCGTTAATGGCATTCAGAGCTTTTTCGACGGCTTTTATCTGGCGGGTGGAAATTAAAATATGCTCGTCTTCGCTTGTATATGAATCTAATATGTTTTTTAGACTCTCTATAAGGGGTGAAATGTCTTCTTTTGCGGAAATTTTAACAATCGGATAACCCTTGAAATCTTCCAAATCAATATTTATACCCTTGTCCGTTTTGTTAATTACGATAATTACGTCTTTATCGGAGTTTTTTATAATATCGAGTATTTCCTTGTCTTCTTCGGTAAATTCGGATGCGTCGAATACACAAAGGACGATATCGGCTTCTTTTATGGCTTCTTTGCTTCTCTCAACCCCTATTTTTTCTATTTCGTCCTTAGCCGCCCTTATACCCGCCGTATCAATTATCCTTATTAAATGAGAGCCGATTTGAATGTCTTCTTCGATGGTGTCCCTTGTTGTACCGGCTATATCGCTTACAATCGCCCTTTGTCTGTTCAAAAGAGCGTTTAAAATAGAGCTTTTACCGACATTAGGCTTTCCGATAATGGCGATTTTATACCCTTTAAGCATACCTTCCCTTCTTTTGCTTACATCAAGAGTATGGTTAAGAAGGGATTCTATTTTTTTAAGCCTCTCTTCTATTTCGTATCCGAGGGTTTCGGGCAAATCCTCTTCAGCATAATCTATAAACACTTCGGTATAAGCCATTATTTCTATCAGTTTTTCCCTTACTTCATCAACGAATTTCCCGAGATCGCCTTCAAGCTGGCGTGAAAGAAGTTTCGCCCCTTCACGTGAGCGTGTTTCTATCAGTTTTGCTATCGCCTCCGCCTGAGATGCATCGATTTTTCCGTTTAAAAAGGCCCTTTTAGTAAATTCCCCCGGCAGTGCCGTCCTCGCACCGTAATCAAGAAGTGTTTCAAGCACGATTCTGCTGACTGCAACACCCCCGTGACACTGAAACTCCACTATATCTTCGCCCGTAAAGGAGTTCGGGGCTTTAAAATAGATTACAATTCCTATATCTATAAGTTCGCCGTTTTTATCATACAGTTTTGAAAGGGTTGCGGTTCTGGGATGAAGATCTTTTTTCGTCAGTTTTTTAGCTGTCTCGTAAGCGTCGGCGCCCGAAAGACGCACAATCGAAATCGCACCCACACCGTTAGGTGTGGATATTGCCGCTATCGTGTCCATGTCTTTCGCCTATAACTACAAATTTCTCTCCGTTTCTGTCTTTTATGGCCACATATCTGTCCGGAAATTCCTCTCTTAAAATTTCCAGAGCGATAAAAGCTAAAATACCGTCGAAAGGCTTGGTTTTGCCGTAACCTTTTTCTTTTACCCGTTCTATAAAAGGAGCCAAAAAACTTCTTAGCATTTCCTCCTGGGTTTTCAAAAACTCGGCGATTTCAAGCCTTACTTTAAAACCGTATTTCTGATTAATCCAGCTGTAAAGCATAAAATTAAGGGCGTTGTATCTGTACCCTTCTTTTCCTATAAGCAGTGCGGCGTCTTTACCGTCAATCTTAATATACACCGTTTCTTCGTCATATTTTTCAACGACAAACGTATCAAGTTCGAAACACGATTTTGAAAAAAGCTTTTTAAGCCCTTCCTTTATAGACGGTATTACGTCTTCTATATCCCTTTGTATATCCTCTTTTACCTCTATAACGGCATTTTTCGCGAAAAGGCCGAAAAGCCCCCTGCTCGGATACTGTATAATGGTTACTTCAAGATCCGTTACGGAACAGTTTAGTTTTTTAGCAGCTTCATAATAAGCCTCTTCCAACGTTTTAGCTTCAATTCTCATTTTTTAACCTTTGAAGCCATAATTTTATTAATCATCCACTGCTGCGCTATAGAAAGGATATTGTTTGTCGTCCAATAAAGCACAAGTCCCGCAGGGAAAGTAGCCATCATAAACGTAAAAATAAGAGGCAGAAATTTGAAAATTTTCTCCTGCATAGGATCCTGAAAATTCGTAGGCGTAAGTTTTTGATGAATATACATACTCACACCCATAAGCACTGGAAGTATAAAATAAGGATCCATCACGCTTAAATCGTGTATCCATAAAAACGAAGCGCCTTTAAGTTCAATTGCATATAATAAAAGTTTGTAAATTCCGTAAAACACCGGTATTTGCAATACCAGAGGCAGACATCCGCCAAGAGGGTTCGCCCCGTGCTCTTTATAAAGTTTCATCATATGCATCTGGAGCTTTTGAGGATCTTTTTTGTATTTCTGCTGGATTTCTTTCATTTTCGGGGCAAGCTCTTTTAATTTGTACATACTCACCATTCCCTTGTATGTAAGAGGGAATAATACAAGTCTTACCAAGATAACTAAAAGTATGATTGCTATACCCCAGTTTCCGACTAATTTATAAAACCAGTCAAGTAAAAAGAACAGGTTTTTAGCAAAAAAAGTACCCACACCGTACTGAACCACATCCACAAGCTCTTTATCTATCGAAGCGAGCGTGTCCACGAATTTAGGACCTATATACCCGGTTAACTCCTCATTACCGACAGCCTTTATATACGCCACCGGATTTTCTTCCTTATCCGGCGCTATAACGACCGTAAAAGGTTTTTTCGAAAACAAAAGCGTAGTGTAGTATCTGTCAAACGCAGCGGCGAATATGGCATTTTCCACCGTTTCGTTTTTAGCATCCGAATCTTCGACTATTGTAAGCGTACCGTCGTTTTTTTTAACCACAAGACCGTGAATGGTGAGTTTGTCAACCGCCACATCGGGTCTGTATCCGGGAGAAACGTAATATACGGCGGGTTTGGAAACGCTGATTTTAACGTTATAGTGCCCGTCCGGATAAAAAGTGATTTTTTTACTCAGAATCAATTTTTTAAGGTTTTGGGTGATTGTCAACGTCTGAGGCGTATCTGAAAGTGTTATGACATTTTTATCGGCTTTTACCGGCACCGAAAACGCAAGTTTGTTTATTTCCTGATCTTCAAACCTTATTTCGAGAGGTTTTGGGAGTTTTTTGTTTACAAGTTCGAGATGTTTCCCGCTTTTCGTATTGAATTTATTCTGCTTTAATTTAAAACTCGATATTCTTCCTAAAGAATCGATTTTTATTTCGAAGTTTTTTGAATTAACAGTGGCAACCGTTTTTATATTTTGAAAAGTCTTTTTATTTTCGGATATCTGTGTATTCGAAGTTTTCTTTTGCACCGTCTGCTTCGGAGTCTGTTTTGAAATTTCTGAAGCCTGCTGCTGCGGGGTCAGAACAAAATAGTCATAAGCCACAAAAAAAACAAATGAAATCACCGTCGCAATCAAAATCCTTCTTAACTGTCCGCTATTTTCCATAATCTACCTTTATTATCATATATTCGTCTTTTTTATCCGTCGGAACAAGCCAGTATTTTATATTGGGCTTTTTAATAAAAAAAACCGATTTCATCTCTTTTTTAACAACCGGAAAATCTATACCGCCTCTAAACAACTGGTTACATGTCAGAAATCTTTTGCCCGATTTATACAAAGCCCTAAAAAACAGATCGTTTTCAAATTCTATTTTAGTATATTCGGAACAACTCGGATAATATCTGCAATTATTCCCTAACAGGGGACTTATGTATAACTGATAAAAATCAATCGATTTTATTATTAATTTTTTCAAACTCTTTTTTAAGTTTATCAAAGTCGCTTTCCGAAATATTTTTTTTCACTACCACGGCAAAGCCGCCACGTTTGAAGACACCGTATGCGATATGTCTTATTCTTCTTTTTATTTTATTTCTTACAACCGCCTTTTTGGATATCCTCTTAGACACCACCGGCGATACTTTAAGTCCGTTTAAAGGAAGGTAGTAAACAAGCACGTTTTCGCTGTTTATTTTCCTTCCTTTTTTAAAAACGGTTTCTATCTCTTTTTTACTTAAACCGCTAATCTTTTTCTACCTTTTGCTCTTCTTCTTGCAAGCACTTTTCTTCCGTTTTTAGTCTTCAGTCTCGCTCTGAACCCGTGAGTTCTTTTTCTTCTTATATTACTCGGCTGATATGTTCTTTTCATTTAGTCTCCTTTTTTGGACGGAATTTTATCAAAAAAATCAATATAATCCTAATTTTCCGTCTTTTCTTCTGTAAATAACCCTTTTTTCGCCTTTTTCATCTTTGAATACCATAAAATAAAGGCCGGATTTTTTAAATTCTTCCTTAGCTTCTTCTATACTCAGAGGTTTTTCGATATCAAGAGGCATTTCGACTATTTCGTCCTGTTCTTCTTCTACGATAAGCTCTTCTATTCTGTCTTTTTTACGATGGTCGGTTATCTTGTCGTGATACCTTCTTAAAAGTTTTTCGAGTTTGTCTTTGGCTTTGTCAAGAGCCGCATACATATCTTTATCTTTATAATGTACTACCGCCGTTCCTTTATCCGGTATATTCATTATTATTTCCACTGTAAAAAAATCTCTTTTGTCTTTTTCGATAGTTACTATAGAATGCAGTATTCCAAGATTATATTTTTCTACTTCGCTTACGACTTTAGAAATGTGATCTTTCATAGCTTCGGTAAGTTCAACATTTCTGCCAACTGTTGTTACGTTCATGTTACTCCTTTCTGTTTAAATAACAACCGGCATAAACCGTTTGTTAATTAAATTATAACCTATATATTAAGGATTTTGAAGGGTAAAACGGACTTTTCTTACATGAAAATTTGGATTTTTGGAAGTAACGGTCACATAAATAAGCACACTGCCGTTGGTGTCCGGAGTATTTATATCGCTGCATTTACAGCCGCTCCATATCGAAGGGTTGCTCGTACAGTCCGTTACGAAATAGTGATACGTAATGTTTATATCGAAAAGATTATCGTTCATATCGATTTTATTAAGGCACTTACTTGTGGAATTAATCTCATGCCCTTGCAAAGCAAGTATTGCGTATTCGGTGGCGCTTCTTAACATAAGTTCGGCCCTTGTATTTATAAAACTTCTTGAAATATGCGTATTGGAAGCCCCGCTAAATTTTAAAATCATAAAACCTATCACCGACATAACGACCATAAAAACAATTGTGATAATCAGACTGAACGATTTTCTCAAAACACCACCTTTTCTTTACATAAAGTCAGATTATAATCGCTTAGTTTCACCTGGGGGGATGTGATACATAAATAAATCCTCATAACGCCGCCCTGCTCTTTAAACTTAAACTGCGTAACATGGGATGCCAACAGTGTCGAATTCCCCTCCATATACATCTGGTGAGGGTTCGGATTCGGATCCGCAGACGTTCTGTCGGAATTAACCGAAACGTTCCAAGGAAAATAATTGAACCTTAAAGTCAGATTGTAATCTTTGTATTTATCGTCGTAAACGGGCACTATCGCCATAGCGCCTCTTACTATATAATACCCTTCGTATACGGTGGTTGAATTGGACTCCGTTATGGCTTTTACCGTCAAATTCGTATCGGACGTGGCATTGATTTCAAAAACCCTGCTCGCATTCGTATCGTAGTATCCGTAAGAATTGTTTATATCTTCAAAATCCCCCCGCCCGTCGCTTCCGCTGAATACCAGCACGTCGAACTTATCATTAAAAACATTGCCGCTTCCGGATACGTTCCATTCGTCAATCCAGGCCTGATCCACCGCATTGACAACAGTGAAATTACTCTCCGGCGTGGTTATGTTGTATTCATCCCCTGACGGATACGGCCGCGTCAGTTTCAGATCCACAAAACCGCTCCAGCCCGGCTGTACGTAGTTTTCACTTTCGTTCCACATCCCCCTTTTGGAATAGTAAGAAACATAAAGCCATTCCAAAACGGGATAGAGGGAGCTGTTTGAAGAGTTTATTTCGTTTACGGAAATGAATTCTTTATTCGCATACGTTAAACAGCTTCCGTCGGAAGTGTTGCATTTTACCGCAATAACACTGTTTTTAATTCTATTACGAAGTTTGGCGGCGATAATGTTCAAAGTCAGATCCGTTTTTAAAGCAAGTTTATTGAGTTCTCTCGTTTTTACATAGTTTTTATATGTGTTTTGCAGAATTTCTATGGATATGGTACCCAAAATCCCCATTATCATAATAACCAAAAGCAGTTCGATTAAAGTAAAGGATTTTTTCATCTGCTTATTTCCTCTAAAGATAAAAATTTGCTCGCCCCTATATTCGAGGCCGGATATCTTATTGTTATATTCGTATCCCCGGCTTTACACCATACCGTAATAAGTTTGATGTTCGACACCGCAGGGGACGAGTTATAATTAAACCTGAAATCTGTTATGTTCTGGTCCGAATATGTGGCGTTGTCGTCAATATATTTTACGTTTACGGTTATATTGTAATCCAGAAACGATTCGGAATACCCGTTAAAATCGTCGATATCGTCAAGGGTTGACGTATCGCTTAAAACTTCCCCGCTGCCGTCCCTTCCTATGCGGGAAAGGGTGTAAGAGCTTCCGCTTCTTAAAATGTTGTTGTTAAACTGAGATTTTCCGATTCTGCTGTGCTCTCCGGCATAATTGGAAGCATATTCGTTCAGTAAAGCGGGATCTCCGCTTTCTGCCCCGTTTGTGGCGTTCAAGTCTTTGTAAAAATTTTCCCCCACCGTATTGTTTTCGTCAAAATACCTTGTATTAACAAGAGACAAAAGCGAAAACTCTTCAAAAAAAACCTCTTCTTTCATAAGCCCCTTCTGTGCCCCCGTCATTGTTTGAAAAATCATGGGAAAAGAGCTCATTATAATTCCGATGATAATTATTGAAATCAGCAGCTCCAAAAGAGTGAAAGCTCTATATTTTTTTCGATTTATCATACGTCCTTCTCACAGCTTTTATAATCTCACCCCTCACACCGTCCTCTTCCAAAGAATATATCCCCTCCGCCGTCGTGCCTTTCGGGGACATTACGGAGTCTTTTATCGAAGAAAATCCCTCTTCCATCGCCGCAAAACTTTTAAAAAGCCCCCTTGTAAGTTTAACGGCGGTTTCCCTTTTAAGCCCGATATAAACTCCGCCGTCGCTGAACGCTTCCGCAATTAGGGCAAGGTATGCCGGTCCGCTTCCTATAAGTGCGGTGGCCATATCTATTTCGTCGTCGCTTTCCATCCAGACGGTTTGCCCTATTTTCGAAAAAATTTCAACCGCCAGTTTTTTAGCCTCTTCATCCCCCGTAAGTGCGGTTACTGATGCTTTGTATTTCGCAGCCACGTTCGGCATAGCCCTGATATAGGCTTTCGCTTTTATTTTTTTCAGTTCCTTAAGGCTTTTTCCCGCAAGGATTGAAATAAGGGTTTTGGCTTCTCCTTTTAATTTTGAAGCCACCTCTTCCAAAGCGTAGGGTTTTACCGTAAGCAGAATGTTTTTTCCTTCAATATCGAAATTTTCGAGTTTATAACCGTCACAGCCGTATTTTTTTGCGAATTTTTCAAGTTTTTCCGTATTCCTGCCTACAACCGCAAATTCCGTTTCGCCTTTTAAACCTTCGGCAATGGCCCCCGCCATCGCCCCGTAACCGATTATATAAACCATTTCACTGCCTTATAAAATTTTTCAAAGGTTCCGTCAGTCCGTAACCGTATTTTTCAAGTATCACCTGTCCCATTATTTTTTCATCGAAATTGAATATCAGAGGCGCAGCGAAATTAACCGTCGATTCTATAAAGGGTTTATTTAAGATCATAATATTCAATACCATAAAGTTCGTGTTTTCTTTAATTTTCAGCAGTTCCTGTTCCTTTTGACTTATTTCGAAATCGTAATCTTTTCTTATTAAAAAAGGATTTATCAGCGTAAAAGTCGTTTCGCCGTTTTTCAGCGTATAAAAATTGTCGTCTATTTTTTCCAGTTCAAAATTCTTTATATTCTCAAAACCCAGTACGGGCAGCACAACATCGAAAGTCATAATCTTCCTTTTTTAAAATTCAAGCAATAAACATTCCTAATTATAACAAAACTTTTAATCATTTTTTATAATTTTACCGGTGTGCATTTTCCGTAAGCTCCGCCGTACTTTTTTCTTTTGACAATACTTTCGCCACTCTCTTGCATTTATAGTATAATTGCACGAAAAAAGGATTTTTTTATGAAAGAATACAATCCTCACGAGATAGAACAGAAGTTTTATAGTTTATGGGAAAACAAAGGTTTTTTTGAGGTGGATTATTCAAAAAAGAAAAATTTCTGCATAGTAATGCCGCCTCCAAACGTAACGGGAAGCCTCCATATAGGGCATGCACTTACGTTTACGCTTCAGGACATAATGGTAAGATACAAAAGAATGGACGGATACGCCACACTCTGGCAGCCCGGAACGGATCACGCCGGAATTGCAACGCAAAACGTAGTTGAAAAACAGATTTTGGCCGAAGGTAAAACGAAAGAGGACCTCGGACGTGAGGAGTTTTTAAAAAGAGTATGGAAATGGAAGGAATTCAGCGGAGGAACGATAACAAAACAGCTAAGACACCTCGGTGCTTCACCTGCATGGTCCAGAGAGAGGTTTACGATGGACGAAGGGCTTCAAAGGGCCGTAAGAGTCGCTTTTAAAAAGCTTTATGATGAAGGCCTTATCGTAAAAGGCAATTATATGGTTAACTGGTGTCCAAAAGACGGGGCGCTCAGCGATATAGAAGTCGAATACGACACACACAAGGGGCAGCTTGTGCATATCAAATACCCTATTAAAAACAGCGATGAATTTGTAGTGGTCGCCACCACAAGACCGGAAACTTATTTCGGTGATACTGCCGTTATGGTAAACCCGGAAGATGAAAGATACAAACACTTAATAGGTAAAAAAGTAATACTTCCGCTCGTAAACAGAGAAATTTCTATTATTGCGGATGAATACGTGGATATGGAATTCGGAACGGGATGCGTAAAAGTTACACCTGCACACGACCCCAACGACTACGAAGTGGGAATCAGGCACAACCTCGAACTTATAAAAGTATTCGACGAAAAAGGTATTTTAAACGAGCACGCGCTTGAATTTAAAGGAAAAGACAGAATAGAAGCCAGAGAAGAGATTATCAAAAAATTAGAAGAAAACGGATTTATCGAAAAAATCGAAGAGCACACCCATCAGGTCGGACACTGCTACAGATGTAAAAGCGTAATCGAGCCGTATGTTTCGACCCAGTGGTTTTTGAAAAAGGAAGTTGCAATCCCCGCAATTGAAGCCGCAAACAGAGGAGATGTGAAGTTTCATCCGAAACAGTGGAAAAACAACTACGACGCATGGATGAGGGAACTAAGGGACTGGTGTATCTCAAGACAGCTTTGGTGGGGGCATCAGATCCCGGTTTACTACTGCGACGAATGCGGACATGAGTGGGCAAGTGTGGAAGAGCCGACGGAATGCCCGAAATGTAAAAGCAAAAATTTCCATCAGGACCCTGACGTGCTTGACACGTGGTTCAGCTCGGCCCTCTGGCCTTTCTCAACGCTCGGATGGGAAAACGGCGAATGGGGCAAAGGAGAAAAATGGAATCCTGAAGATTTAGAAAGATTTTATCCAAATGATTTATTGATTACGGGGTTTGATATTCTCTTTTTCTGGGTTGCGAGAATGATGATGATGGGAACGCATTTTTTAAAAGAAGTGCCGTTTAGGGACGTTTATCTCCACGCCCTCGTAAGAGACGAACACGGTCAGAAAATGAGCAAAAGCAAAGGAAACGTAATCGATCCGCTCGAAATGATCGAAAAATATTCGGCAGACGCACTGAGATTCACCCTTGCGATACTCGCCGTACAAGGAAGGGATATAAAACTAAGCGAAGCCAAGCTGGTTGAGAGCAGAAACTTTACGAACAAACTGTATAACGCCGCCAGATTTTTAAAAATGCACAGGGATAAATTCGAAGATCTGGAAAACACCGAAATCAAAACCGAACTCGGCAAATGGATGCTTTACAAACTAAACGAAGCCGTTAAAAACGTAAGACGCGAACTTGACGAATACAGGTTTAACGACGCGGCCATGACGCTTTACAGGTTTTTGTGGCAGGATTTCTGCGACTGGGGTATTGAGCTCAGCAAAGTGAGCAAAGAGTCGATTGCGGAACTCGGAAGTATCTATAAAGAGGCTATGAAACTGCTCCATCCGTTTATGCCGTTTATTACGGAATTTTTATATCAGGAACTCTCGCTTACCGATGCGGCCGACAATTCCATTATGCAAAAAGAGTTTCCTGAAATTAAAGAAGTGGAAAAACCTGCAGACTTTGATTTGATTATTGAGGCGATCGTGTCCCTAAGAAGAATCAAAGCCCTCACGGGTGCGAAAGAAATCAAAAAAGCCTATGTTTTGGCGGACCTTCCGGAACTTGCAAAAGAATATATAAAAAAACTCGCCCGAGTAAAAGAGGTGGAATTCGTAAATTCACAAATCCCGAACGCAATAAGGGATATCAGCGACAACCTCGAAACGATGGTAAGCAAGGAAGAAGTCGATATTACGCCTCTTATAGGAAGGCTTTCGAAACAGAAAGAAAAATTAGCTAAAGAAATCGAAAAACTCGAAAAAAAACTTTCAAACAAAAATTTCGTTGAACGCGCCCCGAAAGAAGTCGTCGAAAAAAACAGAAACGAACTAAACGAACTTAAAGAAAAATTCCAAAAAGTAGAAGAAGAATTAAGGAAACTGAATGATTAAAAAAGCGCTTTTAACCCTGCCCCTTGTTTTCTTTCTCGGATGTGCGTCAAAAAACGTAAAACACAACGAAAACCTCACCGCCCTTAAATGGCACCAGAAAATATATGAAGACATTCAAAATTCGAACCTTGATCAGGCGGACGACGATTTTTTATCGCTCGAAGCGGAACATCCGTCTTCGATTTATATTAAAACGGATCTTCTCACGCTTTTTCTTGCCCATCAGCAAAACGAAGAATATGACCTCGCACTTTTTTACCTTAACGAATATGAAAAAAGATACGCAAGCGGAAGCGAAATTCCATGGATTGAATATCAGAAAATAAAACTCGGATTTTTCAAATACGACAATGCGTATACCGACCAGGAAATGCTCTTGAATCTTATAGCGCAGTGTAAAAATTATCTATATAAATTTCCCGCGTCCAAATACACTCCCGAAGTAAACACGATACTTGCAAAAACGGAGTTGACAAACAGATATTTAGATGATAAAATAAGTAAACTGTATAAAAAGCTCGGAAAAGAAAAAGCTTCGAAACTTTATGAAACCAAAATTCCGAAAAATTCCAAACCGCCCGTTATTCCATGGTATAAAAAATTATTTTACTAGTAAGGAGAGACATGACATTAGAAAATTACAGCGAACTGCCGAGTATCATACCGGTGCTTAAAGAAAAAGAGCTTATTTACCCTTTTATGATAATACCTATTTTTCTTGAAAACAAAAACGACATAATAGCCGTTCAAAAAGCGATCAACGACCATTCCCTGCTTTTCATTTCCGTAAACGACGAAGCGGGCACATACGGAACCATAGGAACAATCATAAGAAAGGTAACCCTTCCGGAAGGAAGGGTCAAAATCCTTTTTCAGGGGCTTACAAGAGGAAAAATCCTAGAAATTACGGATAAAAACCCCACCCTCGCCCTTATTGACAAAGTGGAGCCTTTTACCAAAGCCGAACAAAAAGAGATAAGCGCCCTTCTTGAAACCCTTAAAGAACACATCATAACTCTGAGCGAACTGAGTCCATTTTTCCCTAAGGATTTTATAAAAATAATAGACAACAACTCCGACGCCGACAGAATCATAGACATAATAGCAAGCTCGCTCAAACTGCCCGTTGAAAAAGGGTACGAACTGTTCAAAGAGACGGACACGCATGAAAGGCTTATAAAATTAATACATTTTATTCTCGAAGAGATAGAATCGATAAAACTTAAAAACGAACTTTCAAAAAAAGTTATGGAACAGGTCCAGGAAGCGAACAGGGAGCATCTTTTAAAACAGCAGCTTAAACTCATCCAGCAGGAGCTCGGTATAACGAACGAACTCGAAGAGGAAATCAAAGAGTATTATGAAAAATTGGAAGAGCTCAAACCCCATATGCCCGAAGACGCTTATGTGGAAATAAAAAAACAGATAGACAGGCTCTCAAGAATGCACCCGGACAGTGCGGAAGCGACAACAACGCAGAATTATATAGAATGGGCGCTTGAGATACCTTTCGGAAAATACGCCAAAGAGGATTTCAGTATCAAAGAACTCCAGCAAAGACTCGATACGGATCACTGGGGTCTGAAAAAGCCGAAGGAAAGAATCGTAGAATATTTCGCCGCTAAAGAACTTGCGAAACTCAGGGACAATGAATTCAACGGAGCGATACTCTGTTTTGTAGGACCTCCGGGAGTGGGTAAAACATCCCTTGCGAACTCCATTTCAAAATCCCTCGAAAGGGAACTTGTAAGAATAGCCCTCGGGGGACTCGAAGACGTAAACGAGCTGAGGGGACACATAAGAACATACATCGGTGCAATGCCGGGGCGTATCGCACAGGGGCTTATAAACGCAAAACAGATGAACCCCGTAATGGTTTTGGACGAAATAGATAAAATCTCAAGATACAGGGGCGATCCCACAGCCGTTTTACTTGAAATATTAGATCCCGAACAAAACAGCGAATTCAGGGATCTGTATCTTAATTTCAACCTCGATTTGAGCAAAGTGCTTTTTATTGCGACGGCGAACGATCCGAGCACCATCCCCGCACCCCTTAAAGACAGAATGGAGATGATTTTCGTGGGAAGTTACACTCCTCAGGAAAAATTCGAAATTGCAAAAAGATACCTAATTCCACAGGAGATGAAAAAACACTCGCTTAAAAAAAGCGAAATAGTGATAACCGACAAGGCGCTAATCGAGATCATAGACAAATACACCAAAGAAGCCGGAGTGAGAAACCTAAGACGCGTAATTGCAAAAATTATGAGAAAAGCCGCTTTAAAAATAATTCAGGGGGAAAAACAGGTTCGGGTGAGTATTAAAAACCTTGAAGAGTTTTTGGAAAAAGGATATTTCGGAGTCGACACCATTGATAAAAAAGACAAAATCGGAGTCGTAAACGGCCTTGCCTGGACACCGGTAGGCGGTGACGTCCTTAAAGTCGAAGCCGTAAAATACAGGGGAAGGGGCCAGGTGATTCTTACGGGACAGCTCGGCGACGTTATGAAAGAGAGCGCACATATAGCATATACGCTTATTAAAGTTTTAATAGACGGTAAAAAATTAAAAGTAGCCGAACGCTCAAAAGAGCCGGTATATTCCAAATACAACATACATATCCACGTACCGGAAGGCGCCATTCCAAAAGACGGTCCGAGCGCAGGTATTACCATGACCACCGCAATAGCGAGTCTGTTTACGAACAAAAAAGTAAAAGCGGACGTGGCGATGACGGGGGAAATAACCCTAACGGGCGACGTTCTTCCGATAGGAGGGCTTAAAGAAAAACTTATTGCGGCTTTTAAAGCAAAAATAAAAACCGTGCTTATCCCTCAGAAAAATTACGAAAGAGATTTGGACGACATTCCGGACGAAGTGAAAGAAGGGCTTGAGATAATACCCGTTAAAAGAATCGAAGAAGTGCTAAAACACTCGTTAATTAATTGAAAATGGAGAATGGAGAATTGAGAATCATTGTTTTTTTCATTCCTCTTTTTCTTTTTGCTTCCGTCAAAAAAGAAATAATAAACTTTTACAAAAAACACTATCCTGCAATAAAAATCGAAAAAATAACCTCAAACAGGCCGTTTCCCGAAAAATACAAACATATAAGTTTTAAACTTGCAAATTACAAACTGCCCTCCTCCACCCTGATAATAGACGGAAAATACTATTTTTATACGATTAAAGCCAAAATAAAGGTTTTTACGGCCCGGAAAATAATCCGAGTCAACGAACCCATCAAACCGAATGTGACGCTTAAACTGATAAATTTCAGAACCTTTTACTCAAAACCGCTTGATAAAATACCTGAGAACCTTATCGCATCGAAAATCATTTCTAAAAATTCGGTCATCAATGAATCGAACACCAAAATAAGACCGTTAATACTAAAAGGCGAAACCGTAAACGTCGTTTTTGAAAACAAAAACATCGAGATCTTTTCAAAAGGGGAAGCGTTAAACGACGCAAACGCGAACGAAACCGTAAAAGTTAAAATAAACGCCAAAACATACACGGGAATTGCAAACAAAACGAAAGAAGTGGTAGTAAAATGAAAAAAACACTCGTATGTATAAGCGGGGCGAGCGGGGTCGCCCTCGGTCTTAAACTTTACAATTTAATCCCGCCGAATTACGAAAGATACCTAATCGTAAGCGAACACGCGAAAACCGTGTTCGAAAGGGAAGAAAACATATTCTTAAACAGCGATATCGCCGCCCCTCCGGCAAGCGGGAGTTTCGGTATAGACATCACTTTTATGGTGCCGTGCAGTATGAACACGCTTGCGAAAACAGCCCTCGGCATTGCGGACAATCTGATTACAAGAAGCGCGCAGGTGGCAATCAAAGAGAAAAAAAAGCTTATCATAGCGCCGCGGGAAATGCCTTTTAGCGAAATCCATCTCGAACATATGCTAAAACTCTCCCGTCTGCAAAATGTTATAATAGCACCTCCGGTATTCGGCTATTACAACAAACCAGAAAGTATAGAAGATATTGAAATGTTTTTAATCGGAAAATGGTTCGATTTGGCGGGAATTGAAAATAATCTTTTTAAAAGGTGGAAATAAATGTATACAAAAGCTATATACCCGGGAACGTTCGATCCCGTTACAAACGGTCATCTCGACATTATTAAAAGGGCATGCAAAATGTTCGATAAAATAATCGTGGCCGTTGCCGACAACAAAGACAAAAAAACAATGTTTTCCCTTGAAAAACGGGTGGAATTTATGAAAAAAGCAACGGCTGACCTGCATAAAATAGAAGTGGAAAGTTTTAACTCCCTGCTTGTAGATTTTGCAAAAGAAAAAGAGTGCAAAATCATAATAAGGGGGCTCAGGGCGGTAAGCGATTTCGAATACGAACTTCAGATGGGGTATGCGAATAAAAGTTTAGACAGTGAAATAGACACGATTTATTTAATGCCTAATCTTGAAAACGCCTTTATCTCCTCAAGCGTGGTAAGAAGCATTTTGAAATACAGCGGCAACGTTTCACACTTGGTACCAAAAGAAATTATTAAGGATTTATAATGTACATTGCAATCGAAGGCATCGACACCGCCGGTAAATCGACCCAGATAGAACTTTTAAAAAAAGAGGTTAAAAACGTTCTGTTTATAAAAGAGCCGGGATTCACACCTTTCGGAAAAAAAGTGAGAGAAATTATTTTCAACGACGAAATATCTAAAAAAGCGGAACTTTTTATGTTTCTCGCGGACAGGGCGGAAACTGTTGAAAAAATCGTCAAACCCAATATCGGCAAAAACATAATAACGGACAGAAGCGTCATAAGCGGCATAGCGTACGCCATGGAGTTTTTCGATTTCAATATGCTCGTAAACCTGAACAAATTCGCCACGGACGGCATTTTCCCCGAATTGGTGATAATTTTAAAACTTGACGAAAACACCCTCAAATTCAGACTTTCCCAAAAAACACACGACAACATAGAAAAAAGAGGTGTGGAATATCTTCTAAGAATTCAGGACAATATGATTGAAGTGTGCAACAGACTTGAAATTCCCTATCTGCTGTTAAACGCATCCAACAAAGAAGACGAAATACATTTTCGGATAAAAAAGGTTATCGGTGAGTATATGGAAACTTATTAAAAAGGATTTTGCCGCGGTAAAAGACAGGGACCCGGCTTTTAAAGACAAAGCGGAACTTTTTTACGCCTACCCCGGAATATGGGCGCTTGTCAGTTACCGAATCGCAAACACCGTATATAAAAAGGGTTTTAAAAGGTTTGCGCGATTTATAATGGCGCTAAACCAGTTTTTTACGAATATGGACATACATCCCGGTGCTACGATAGGCGAAAACGTATTTATCGACCACGGCATAGGCGTAGTTATCGGTGAAACGACAGTCATAGGAAACAACGTAACAATTTATCAGGGTGTCACCTTAGGAGGGGTCAGCCTCAATCCCGGAAAAAGGCACCCCACTATAGAAGACGACGTAACAATAGGAGCTGGTGCCAAAATACTCGGAAACATCACAATAGGCAAAGGAAGCAAAATAGGTGCGAATTCCGTCGTCGTAAAAGATGTACCGCCATATTCCACCGTAGTCGGCATTCCGGGCAAGGTGATAAAAAGAAAAGACTACTCCCCGCTCGGACACGACAAACTGCCCGATATTGAAAAAGAACTTTTCGAATATCTGATGGACAGAATAAGAATACTTGAAGAAGCCGTCATAAACAGCGACAAAAATATCATCGAAAAAGACGAGGAGATAGAAAAAAAATACAGAGACTATCTCGAAGCCCTCAAAAACCGTTAATCGAGCTGAAGATTTTTTCTGTGATATCTCTGTACCACATCCGGATCCGGATGTAGTGAAACTTTCGCCTCTTTTTTACCCTCATAAGGTATTTGAGACAGAACGTACCTGATACTTTCGAGCCTCGCCGTTTTTTTATCGTTGGAATTGACTATTATCCATGGCGAATAGCTCGTGTGAGTACGGCTGAACATCTCCTCTTTATAATGGGTTATTTCATCCCACATTTCCTGCGCTTTCTTATCAACCGGTGAAAGTTTCCACTGCTTAAGAGGGTTTTTCATTCTCTCTTCAAATCTTTTTTTCTGTGTTTCCTTTGAAATGCTGAACCAGAATTTAATCATTATTATACCGTCGTCTATAAGCGCGTGTTCGATTTCCGGAACCTCCATCATAAATTTTTCATACTGCTCGGGCGTACAGAATCCGAAAACCGGCTCCACTATCGCCCTGTTGTACCAGCTTCTGTCAAAAAAAACAATCTCCCCGGGATCCGGCAGATGTTTGAAATATCTTTGAAAATAAAACTGTCCGCTTTCAACTTCCGTAGGTTTCGGAAGCGCCACGACCCGATATTTTCTCGGATTGAGATGCTCCGTAAAACGTTTAATCGCTCCGCCCTTTCCTGCGGCGTCCCTGCCCTCGTATATAATCATAACCCTTTTTTTGTTTTCAAACACCCAGTTTTGAAGCTTTATAAGTTCAATCTGCAGCCTTATAAGTTCTTCTTCGTATTCAACGTCTCTTAAAACCTTTCTGAGTTTTTTTCTTCTTACCAGACCTTTAAGCCCCGTTTTAGTCCGCAGTTTTCTGAACGCATCTTCTAAAAAATCGAGCTTTTTAAGAAGTTCTTCGTTTTTAATCTCTTTTTTTAATTCCTCAATTGTGTTAAACAGTGTTTTCATATATATCCTTTTTTTAACCTTCATATAATAAATCGGCAAAATCGAAAAAATATTATATAATTATGATAAAAATATAAGGGTAAGAAATGTTAAGCAAAAGAATTGAAAAACTCTCCCCCTCGCTGACAATAGCGATATCTCAAAAAGCGAGAGAACTTAAAAGTGCGGGAAGGGACATTCTGGCGTTCAGTGCCGGGGAACCCGATTTCGACACACCCGAAATAATAAAAAAAGAAGCCGTAAAAGCCATAAACGAAGGATTTACGAAATATACATCCGTAGCCGGAATTCCGGAACTTTTGGAAGCGGTGAAAATCAAACTCAAAAGGGACAACAACCTTGAATACTCCACGGACGAAATAATCGTCAGCAACGGAGCGAAACAGTCGCTGTTCAACATTATGGCTTGTCTGATAGAAGACGGCGACGAAGTTATTATTCCGGCGCCTTACTGGGTAACCTATCCGGAGCTTGTGAAATACCACGGCGGTGTTCCCGTAAGCATTGAAACAACCGAGAAGACATATTTTAAAATCACACCGGAAATGCTCAAACAGGCAATAACTTCCAAAACGAAAATGCTCATTTTGACAAGTCCGAGCAATCCGACAGGGGCGGTTTATTCAAAAGAAGAACTAACAGCGCTTGCAGAGGTTTTAAAAAATACGGATATTTGGGTCGTAAGTGACGAAATGTACGAAAAACTGATTTACGAAGGCGAATTTACGGCAGCGGCAAGCGTAAGCGACGATATGCTTCAAAGGACGATAACCGTCAACGGCCTGAGCAAATCTCACGCAATGACCGGATGGAGATTCGGTTACCTCGCAAGTAAAAACAAAGAACTTGTAAAAGCTATGATAAAACTGCAGTCCCAAATGACTTCCAACATTAACTCAATCACCCAGAAAGCCGCCATTCCGGCACTTCTCGGAAAAGCCGACGCGGATGTGGAAATGATGAGGAAGGAATTTAAAAAAAGAAGGGACTATGTATACAAAGCCTTTAACGACATAGAAGGCTTAAGCGCGGCAAAACCTCAGGGCGCATTTTATATATACGTAAACCATAAAAACATAATGGAGGAATCAATGGCTTTTGCCATGACGCTTTTAGAAGACAAAGGCGTGGCCGTAGTGCCGGGTATAGGCTTCGGAAGCGAAGGATACTTCAGATTTTCTTTTGCAACAGATATGGAAACAATCGAAAAAGGGATAAAAAGAATAGAAGAATTCGTAAAAGGTCTTAAATGATAAGGCATGTGGTTCTTTTCAAAACGGAAAAAAACGCGCCCTTGCAGGAGTTTAAGGAAAAAATAGAAAATTTAAAAAACCTGATTGACGAAATCGTTAAAATAGAAGTTGGAATAGACATAAGGTTTGATCCGGATTCTTCCGATTTCTGCGTCATTACGGAAGTAAAAAGTTTAAACGATTTAAAAATTTATGCACAGCATCCGGAACATCTTAAAGTAATTTCTTACGTAAAACCTTATATAAAAGAAAGGAAAGTGGTAGACTTCAAGGTATGATATGTTATTAACAAAACGGAAAAAGGTGGGGGTTTCAAACCATATACTCGTATTGCTCCTTGCCATACTGGGTATAATGGTGTTCAACGTTTATCTTCTGATAAACAAATCGGTATTATACAACGAAACCTGTCTGCTATACAAAATAAACCAGATAAAAGCGGCTGTTCAGAAATATACAAAACTGAAATTTATTGACAAAGAAACGGAATATTTAAAAAACTCGATAGACAACGATATAAACATCGTACACGAACTTATGCTTAAAAAATTAGAAAAAAACGGCACGAAGCATTATGTTTTTTACTATAAAAGCATCCTTAACAGCTGGAAGAAAATCAAAAACTCAAAAGACAAAAACGAAGTTTTAATTTACAGCGAAAAAAACTGGCGCAGCATAAACAAACTTTCCTCCCTTTTACAAAAAAACTATGAGTACCGGAATAACGAAATTATGAAAAAAATATCGTTTATCACCATTGTGATTACACTTTTGATTCTTGTAATAATACTAATCGTATACTTTCTGATTAAACACGGCCTTGAAAAAGAAAAAATAACCGACCCCCTTACAAAGTTATACAACCGAAGGTTTTTTATAGACAATTTCCACTATTTCGTCGAACTTTACGACAGATACAAAAGAACGTTTTCGATTATATTCTTAGATGTCGATAATTTTAAAAAAATCAATGATACTTTCGGACATCAAAAAGGCGACGAAGTTTTAACCGCCATCGCCAAACAGATAAAATCCCAGCTCAGAAAAACCGACCTGGCCTTCAGATACGGGGGCGAGGAGATAGTCGTCATACTGCCGGAAACGGAACTTGAAAAAGCGTATAAAATTGCAGAAAGAATAAGAAAAATAGTAAAAGAAAAAATAATAATAAACTCAAAGCCCGTAACAGTAAGCATAGGTGTAGGAACATACAGGGGAGAAGGGATGTTCGAATTTATCGAAAAAGTGGATTCGGCCGTTTACACCTCCAAAAAAGCAGGAAAAGACAGAGTCTCCCTCAGCGGTTAAGTTTGGTTTTTCTCAAATCCAAAAACACATAAACGGAAGCGATAATTATAACTCCCCCGAGTAAAAAAAGGCTTCCGTATACGGTTTCTTTGTGTGCGTGCTCCCCCGCACCGAAGAGATACCCAATCATTATCATAAAACCCACCCATATCAAATTGGCACTGAAAGTCAGCGGTACGAACCATCTAAGAGGCATATGAGACATTCCCGCAGGTATGGAAATATACTGTCCCAATCCAGGGGTAAGGGGGGCTAAAAACGCGGAAATTTTTCCGTGCTTGTTCCAAAAAACGTTTACCTTATGTAAAACCGGCTTGTCTTTTAACAGCTTTCCGGCCAGGTATTTCGCCAGAAAATAGTTAATTAAAGCACCGCTTAAAGAGCCGGCCGCACCGCAAAGCCATAAAAAAAGCAGATCTTTTTCCCCTTTTGCGGCGAGATATCCCGCCGGAAGCAAAACAAGTTCACTCGGTACGGGAATAAAAGTACCGACTAAAAGCATATAAAAATAAACTCCCGCATAACCTATGGAATTACAAAAATTAACCAGAAAATTCGCTATTTCGTTAAGCATAAACCGGCCTTACAGTTCCAAAACAACGGGTACGTGATCAGAAGGCGTGGGTTTTCTTTTTCTCCTTAAGGAAGTGAGAATTTTTAAATCCTTGACATTCCCGGCCAGAGCGGAAGAGAGAAAAATATAATCGAGCCTCATTCCTTCGTTTTTATAAACCTTAGCACCCCTATAATCGTAAAAAGTATAAACTTTTTCATCACCGTAGAATTTTCTTATAACATCAACAAACCCCATATTCAAAAGCCTGTTGATCATAGCTTTTTCCTCCGGCAAAAACGTAACTTCACCCTCCCAGATTTCCGGATCCCATACGTCAAGGTCGCTGTAAGCTACGTTCATATCCCCGCAAAGTATGACTTTGTCTTTTTTTAAATCGAATTTTTTAAGAAATTCAAAAAGTTTGTTGTAAAAATACATCTTATATTCAAATCTCTCCCCGTAATTGTCTCCTAAAGGAACATATACGTTTATAATGTGAATATCATCGATTAACGAATATATAAACCTTGCTTCTTCAAGCTCGCCTTCAAAGCCCTTTTGATATTTTTCAATAGGAAGTCTCGAGCAGACGGCCACACCGTTTAATTTTTTCTGTCCGTGAACTATGCATTCGAATCCGTCATCTATTTTGGGAAATTTTTCCTCCTCAACCTTGATTTCCTGCATACACAATATGTCAATGCCGTACTGGGCAATCAGATTTTGAACAATTTCAAGCCTGCTTCTTATCGAATTTACGTTAAACGTGCATATTCTCAATTTTCAATTCTCCATTTTGTATTTTTAAAGCCCCATTTTTCCGGGGTTCAGTATTCCGTTCGGATCAAAGGCGTGTTTTATTTTTCTAAAAAGATTCAGCTCCGCTTCGCTGAAAGCAAGTTTCATAAAAGGGGCTTTGCTTAAACCTATACCGTGTTCGCCGCTGAGTGTTCCGCCGAGTTCTATAACAAATTTGAAAATTTCCTCAACAGCCCGATAGCCTCTTTTCACCTCGTCTTCGTTGTTTCCGTCAACCATTACGTTTACGTGAATGTTTCCGTCCCCCGAATGTCCGAAACAAGGTGCCAGCACATCATATTTTTCGGCTATTGCGTAAATACCTTTTAAAGCCTCCGGAAGTTTGCTTCTCGGAACGGATATGTCTTCGTTGATTTTCTTACTGCCGTACATTGTAATGGAAGGCGATGCGTTTCTTCTTGCATACCAAATTTCATTTGCCTCTTCCTCGTTTTTAGCAATTCTGAACTCTTTCGCACCCTCTTCTTTAAAACTTTTCTCAAGTATCGAAAGCTGGTAATCAATCTCTTCTTCCACGTTTCCGTCAACATCCCCCACAAGCAGCGCCCCGGCCCAATCAGGCAAATCCACCCCGAGTTTCTCCCTTAGGGCTTTAACGACAAGGGCGTCCATAAATTCCATAGCGACGGGCATAGCCCCGCCTGCAAGCGACTTATAAACTGCATTCATCGCCTGTTCTACGTTTTCAAAAATTCCCATATATGTCTTTTTAAGCTTAGGCTTAGGAAGAAGTTTCATAGTGATTTCAGTAATTACCGCAAGCGTCCCTTCGCTCGCAATCAGTATTCCGGCCACGTTATAGCCCGCCACGTCTTTAATCGTTCTTTTTCCGGCTCTTATAATGTCACCGTTTGGCAATACAGCTTTTAAACTCATTACATAATCTTTCGTAAGCCCGTATTTAGCCGCTCTCATCCCGCCTGCGTTTTCACTGACATTACCGCCTATCGTGGAATAGTCCATACTTGCCGGATCAGGCGGGTAAAAAAGGCCTTTTTCCTCAACGGCCTTTTGAAGATCCGCATTAATAACACCAGGCTGTACCACGGCGACCATATCTTTTTCGTCAATTTCCAAAATTTTATTCATATACTTTTCAAGCGCTAAAACTATCCCCCCGTTTACAGGCAGAGCCCCTCCGGTAAAACCGCTTCCGGCACCCCTCGGAACGATTGATATTTTATTGTCGTTGCAGTATTTTAAAACTTCGCTAACCTCCCTTTCATCGGCGGGAAACACCACCGCATCGGGTTCGAAATGCTCTTTTGTGGCGTCATAAGAATACGCCCTCAGGTGCGGTTTGTCAATTTTCACGTCTTCTTCACCGACAATTTTTTTTAAAGCCTCTATATGTTTTGAATCAATCATTTTATTCCTTTATAAGACTTTTGTAATATTTGATCATATTTTTGCCATTTATACCCAATTTAGGATAAGTTGTAAAGAATACACCCTTGTATTTTACCCCGTTTCGGCCGTATTTTTTTACAGCGTAAAAACTAAAAGCATCCGTTTCGTAAATTTTGTCAAGAACAAAAACAATTCTGCCTATGTTAAGTTTTTTGGCAAAATTGACAAAATCCTTTTTTGTCGGAACTTCTTTTAAAAAAACGGCGAAAACGTCAGGATTTACAACCGTAAAGTTTTTGTATTTTTCCCTTGTTTTTAAATATGTCTCCTGATTAGGGGCAATTATCAAAACTCTGTCGTAGTCTTTTTCAAAAATTATCCTGTCGCCTTTTTTAACATGTACGAGAGGCAGGGCGAAAGCATTGTTTTTCAAATCGTCATAAACATACAGCTTCGCCGAATTACCGAGGCTTACAGCCCTTGCACAAATTATTTCTTTCCCCTCATACGGGCACATTACCACGCCGCTTACGCCTTTTTTGACGTATCCGTCCAAATTAACCGTATTGCCGTTTACGTTTTTCACCTTAACTTCATAACCGCTCAGCAGCACCGCTGCAAGCACCAAAAACAACCATCTCATAAGCATACCTCTTTTTTGGTACAATTATATCAAAAAGGACGTTAATGAAATATGATATTTTGGTAATAGGAAGCGGTATTGCCGGAATGATGGCTGCAATCGAAGCAAAAGAACTCGGCAGCAATATTGCGATAGTTACGAAAAAATCTCCGATGGCAAACAACTCGTTTATGGCAAAAGGCGGAATTAACGCCGCTTTAAACAATATGGAAGACGGAGATTCTATCGAACACCACATTCAGGACACGCTAAAAGGCGGGGTCGGAATAGCCGACGAGGAAGCGGTGAGGATTTTCTGTGAACAGGCCCCCCAGGTTGTCAGGGAGCTTCACAGGCGTTTTAAAGTACCTTTTAACACTCTTCCGAACGGAAAACTCGCGCAAAGACCCTTCGGCGGGACAAAATTCAAAAGAACGGTTTACGCTGCGGACGCAACGGGACCCGCAATTATGAAAGCGTTAAACAAAGCTCTCAAAGATCTCGGTATCGACGTAATCAAAAACCATCTTGCAATAAACCTGCTTGTTAATAACGGAAAAATTGCCGGTGTCACGTTTTTGGATGAAAAAACAAATGAATTAACGGTAATTCAGGCAAAAGCCGTAATTGTGGCCACCGGGGGATACGCCGGACTTTACAAAAGTTACACCACAAACGTAAACGACGCTACGGGCGACGGCGTGGCAATGGGGTTAAGAGCCGGACTCGAGGGGATGGATATGGAGTTTATACAGTTTCACCCTACGGGACTTGAAGGAAGCAACTATTTAATAAGCGAAGCCGCAAGGGGAGAAGGGGGAAAACTAATAAACAGCGACGGAAAGGAATTCGTAGACGAACTGAACACAAGGGATTTCGTAACGCGTGCGATTGTAAAACAGCTTCAAAGAGGCAAAAAAGTGTATCTTGATCTAACGGATATACCGGAAGAAATTATAAACACAAAACTTGTAAACCTTAAAAAAAGGGTAAAATCACTAAAAGGCATAGACATAGCAAAAGAACCCATCCCAATCACCCCTCTTGCACACTATACGATGGGAGGAATTAAAACGGACACATACTGTTTCACCAATATAGAAGGACTTTTTTACGCCGGAGAAGCCGGAAACAACGGCGTGAACGGGGCAAACAGACTCGGAGGAAACTCCTTAAGCGAAGGTGCGGTGTTCGGTAAAATAGCCGGTTATCAGGCGGTAAAATATTCCCACAGGCAGCGGACGTTTGCAGATCTTCCGAAAGAACAGATAGAAAAAGACAAAGAGCTGCTAAACAGACTTAACACCACCAGAATAGACGCTAAAGAACTTAAACACAGACTCGGAGATCTGCTCTTTAACAAAGTCGGAATAATTAGAAACGGATATCAGCTTAAAAAAGCAATCGAAACATTAAACGATATAAAAAACAATCTCGAAAGCGACAAAGATTCGTCAATTCAGGAAAAAATCGAACTTATAAACGGAATAGACATCGCCACGGCCATCGCAAAAGCCGCGCTTGACAGGGAAGAGAGCAGAGGGGCGCACTTCAGACTCGATTATCCGGAAAGCGACCACGCGTTTTTGAGGCACACTTATACGAAACTCAATTGACAATTTCCCTTATCCTCTCCTCTTTTTCTACCAAAAGTTCTTCAATTGTTTTGGGCATGGAAAGATAATACCCCTGAAGCAGATCCACACCGGCGTTTTTTAAAAATTCGAGAGTTTCTTTGTCTTCTACGAATTCGGCCACAAGATGAAGGTTAAATTCTTTTCTGAAACCAACTATAATTTTAACCGCTTTTCTTAGGTATTCGTCGTTTTTTATACCTTTAACAAGCGTCCCGTCTATTTTCAAAACCCTTATCATATTTTTTCTTAAAAGATTTATAACCAGAAGAATAGAAGAATATCCGCTTCCGAAATCATCCACCGCAAAATAGCTGTTCGTGTTTTTGTTTATATTCTCTATCAGTTCCAGGTTTTCAACAAATCTCTGCTCCGTCAGTTCCAAAACGATATCGACTTCTATTTTTTGAATAATGGAATTCAGCTTTTTTATATAATCATCGTTTTTTAACGCTTCAAATGAAATGTTTAAAAAAATTCTTTCCGTAATCTGTTTGATTAAATGTTCTTTTTCCAGAATTTTATCTAGTACAATCATATCGAATTCGGCTATTTTATCCATCGCATATATATGGTCTATAAACATACCAGCGGGAATAAGCTTGCCTCCGTCGTTTATCCTTCCTAAAACTTCGAGGGAGAAAATTTCATTGTTATCGGCTTTAAAAATAGGCTGAAACATTATGTCTATTTCTTTTTTTTGAATTTTTTTCTTTATAAATTTAATGTTTATCTGATTTTTTATCCACTCTTCAAGATGGTTTTCCTTATTGTTGAGTATTATGTTTTTATGTTCTTTTTTTGCCGCCTTTTTTAAAAACCTGAAATAATTTATCAGATCTTTTATCTGTATCTGTGAGTATTTGTCAAGTTTTATTCCCAGTATTACGGCATCGAAATTTATTTTTTCATCGTTGATTTCAATCGTTTCCCTAATCATTGAATAGAGGTTTTCAACCTCTTTTTCAAACATACCGAAATCTATATCGATTCCTATAAAATAAAAATCGTTACTCGAACCCTGAATAATAAGATAATTTTTTTTATCCTTATAAACATTGTGCAGTTTATGGTAAAGTATAAGTTTGGCATCCGTTACGGTGTTTTCGTTTATGAGGCTGTTCATTACTTTAAGACTTTTCAAATCTATCACCGCGACATAAAGGGTTTTGCTTTTTACGAGTATTTCTATAAGTTCGAAAAAACTCTTTTCCACGTTCGAAAACGTTGCTATATAAAGTTCGTTTAAAGTATTGTAAAATTTCAGAACCTGCTCTTTTAAATCCCTGAAAACAAAATATGATTCCGCATAATAGCCCTTTTTATAAAAAATATAAAAGGAATTGGCAAGCGTGTGTATCAAATTATGCAAATCGTGAATGTAAATGCATAAATTCACGTCAAGACATATCATTAAAGATTCAAGATACGAAAGGTATTTTGAAAATTTGCAGTTTTTCGCCTCTATAAGAGGATATGTCTTTAAATCGTCGTTTTTTACGGACGAAATTATATTGTCAATCCACTCTTCATGTGCTTTAAAAAGCATAAAATCGTGTTTTCGTTTTTCCAGCAGCAGCGTTTTTAAAGAGGAAATTTCCTTTTTTATATAAACCTTAGCGGTGATGTTTAAAAGTTTGTCAAGTTTTTTATTTAATTTTTCATCCCTGATTTCGGATTTTATAAGACCGAACGACCTGTAAACTACAGAATAAGGTAATTTCATCCTTTTATAAAAATCGTAACATACTTTTTCGTCAACCGTTTCCGTTGTTAAAAACTCTTCCACTATTTCCGCAATACGTTCTATATCGTTTCTGCTAAACGAATCTTTGACTATTTCGTCATTTAACAATTTTTTGCTTAAAAGTTCCTTTATATTCATAATTACCACCTATATTGAGTTACTTTTAATTATTATACACCTTTTGAGAACTTTTTACAAATAACGGTTTTATCGGTACTAACTAAATACGCTCAACAAGAGTGCAAATTATTTAACACTTAGAAAAAGCTAAAAAGTGCAAACGGGAGAGCTGTTAAAAATAACAACAACTGCTTGTAGTTTTTAGGCTCGCACAGCAATGAAAATGTGCAAACTTGCACTTCATACGCCCGTAGGTTAAGTATACTTTTTTTAACGCTTTTTCTCCGTTTAAATTTGCAATTGTTTCACTTTATTTAACCAGTACCGTTTTATCATATGTTTTAAATTTTGAAAATTAAAAGAAAGAGAAAGGTGAATCAAATCTGTTCTATCTTGATTTTGTCCGTTTTAAAGTGTTTTCTCATTTCGTCTTCTATGGCAAGAAGTGTGACTCCCCCGCTTGCACAGGTCGCACAAGCACCCATATATCTGATATATACTTTCGTAATACCGTCTTCTTCTCTTATATCGAGAAGTTCCAAGCTACCTCCGTCCATTGCAAGCATAGGCTTGATTTTGGTATCCAAAAACTCTTCAATGGCTTTAATTTTTTTAATCAGGCTCATTTTTTCAAAATCTTCAGTTTGACTGGCATTTTTGAGGTTTTCTTTTTTCATCTGCTCCTGAACCTCTTTAATTATATCCACAAGGTAAACGGGTTTTTCCTCATGCCCGCCGGGTGCCACGCAGCTTTTGCAGTATTTTCCGGCATCCGTGTATTTTTGAAGTTCTTCAACCGTTTTTACGTTATGCTCTCTTATAATATCCTCTATTTCTTTTCTCGTAACCCTCGCACATTCGCACACGATTTCACTGTCTCTCAGTTTTTCAGCGTCTTCACCTTTGTATTTAGCCGCAGCTTCTATAATTACGTCATAAGCCATTACGCTGCAGTGCATTTTCTGCGGCGGAAACGCAGGGGTGTTGGGTTCATCCCTCAACGCCTTTTCAACATCGAGGTTTGTGATTTTCATAGCCTCATCCACCGTTTTTCCGATGGTAAGTTCGGTCATCATATCCGAAGACGCTATCGCCGTTCCGCACCCGAAACTTTTGAACCTCGCATCGACGATTTTATCGGTTTTCGGATCCACAAGCCAGTACAGCCTTACGGCATCCCCGCACGCCTCGCTTCCGAAATCGGCGACCACAAGTTTAAGCCCTTTTTGTTTTGCGTCTTCTTCGGTAAATTCCCCTAAATATTTCGGATTATTCATTCTTTCAATTACCTTGTTCGAATACTGCTCCCATACGTTTCCCGTTATCAGGTCGTTTCTTCCCATTTTATCTCCTTAGTTAATTTGTACATTAATGTATTAATATATTAATATATTTTGGTTATTATTGAATAATTCTTAATTCTCAATTCTACCTCAATTTATTTAGGCGCCACTTTCGCGTATGTCATGGATATGTCTCTTAATCGTTTAACAATTCCCGGCAGTTTTTCTATAACATAGTCTATTTCCTCTTCCGTTGTAAAACGGCTTAATGAAAATATAATTCCGGTATGGGCTATTTCCGGATCTTCACCGAGCGCTTCAAGAACCTCGCTGCCCTCAAGCCTTTCGCTGCTGCAGCTGCTGCCCGTTGCAGCGTATATGCCGTTTACGTTAAGATCCCAAAGCATCGATTCGCCTTCGATTCCCCTGAATGACGCAACCACCGTATTAGGAAGTCTGTATTTTTTGTCCACATAGCTTTTCGTATCCGGGATACTAAGTATCGCCTCTTCAAGTTTGTCTCTTAATTTTGCGACCCTCGTATGCATTTCCTCAAGATGTTCGTTGGCAAGTTTTACAGCCTCGGCCATTGCAATCATTCCGTTTAAATACACGCTTCCGCCTCTTTTGCCGCCCATCTGGTTACCGCCGTGTATCAGGTTCACATAAGGGGCGCCTTCTCTTACATAAAGGGCGCCCACACCTTTCGGTCCGTGAAATTTATGCGCTCCGAACGTAAAATAATCAACTCCGAGATCCCTTACATCCACTTTCACCTTTCCGACCGCCTGTGCCCCGTCGCAGTGAAAAGGGATACCGTGTTTTCTCGCTATTTCGCTTATCTCCTTAATAGGCTGAATCGCACCGCTTTCGTTGCTTGCGAACAAAACGCTTATCAAAGCCGTATCTTCCCTTATGGCGCTTTCAAGTTCGTTAGGATCAATCCTTCCGTTTTCATCGGTGTAAAGATATGTAACTTCCATTCCTAACGTTTTTGCATAAGCGCACGGCGCTTTTATTGAAGAGTGCTCACTTACCGTGGTAATAATATGTTTTTTACCGCTGCCTTTTAAAAAAGCGTCTATAAACGTTTTAATTACGGTATTGTTTCCTTCGCTTGTAGAAGAAGTAATGATAATATCGTCTTCATCCGCGGCGCCGATTCCCGGGTATAAAATGTCATAAGCCTCGTTCATTGCGCGTCTTGCGTCTATACCGAGCTGATAAATAACGTTTACGTTACCGAACAAATCGGTACTTTTACAATAAATATCCCTTACTTTTTCATCCATAGGCGTTGTGGAATTGTTATCTAAATATACTTTCATTACCGGCCTTTATGTTTATTTTGATTAATTGTATCGAAAGAGGAGAAAAAAAGATTGATTTATGTCAAGATTTTTTAAGAAGTCTGCTTAAAAGCCCCTGGAGTTTCAGCCACTGTTTATGCGGCATAATAGGAAACCCTCCGTATACACCGGGTTTCTTGATACTTTTGCTCACCCCTCCCCTCGCGGCTATCGTCGTCATCGGCGCAATTTCGAGATGTCCGGCCGTCGCGCTCTGACCGCCCATTATTACGTGGTGTCCTAATTTAGTACTTCCGGCGAGCCCAACCTGACCCGTCAAAATGGAATACTCTCCTACCTCGCAGTTGTGGGCTATCTGTACAAGATTATCTATTACGGCTCCTTTTTTAATTACGGTTTTTCCGAACACTCCCCTGTCAACGGCCGTATTGGCTCCTATTTCCACATCATCCTCTATTTCCACATATCCAAGATGATAAATTTTGATATGTTTTCCGTCTTTGGTGTGAGCATATCCGAAACCGTCGCTTCCTATAACCGTCCCCGCATGTATTTTAACCCTGTTTTTGATTTTAGTATCTCTGTAAACGGTTACATTAGGATATATTACACACCCCTCGCCTATTTCAACATCGGGGCCTATTACACATCCGGGCATTATTACGGTATTTTTACCTATTCTCGCACCTTTTCCTATCCTAACGGAAGGATCCACATCGGCACTGAACGCAATCTGATATCCGCCATCTTCCCACGGCTCTTTCGCAAAAAGCTCTGTTAAATAAGCCAGTTTTAAATAAGGTTCGTCCGTTATAAGCGGTATCACCCCATCGGGCAGTTTGTCGGCGTCTTCTTTTCTAATTAAAACGGCCGCCGCCTTCGTATCCGTAAGATACTTTTCATATTTAGGATTTTCTAAAAAGCTAATTTCCCTCTCACTTGCATCCTGAAGCGTATTGATTCCCGTAATTTCAATATCTTTATCACATTGTAAATCCAAATATTTTGCTATTTCTTTTAATGTGTATGTTTTTCCGCTCTGATTTCTCTCGCACATTATAAACCTTTATGATTTTTTTTATTATACAATAAATATAATTACGAATTATCCTTACATATGGGATTTTGAAAAAGAATGAATAAATTATCGGATATTTAACTTATACCAATTCCAATACATTTATACCTCATCTTTTCCCTCTCTCTTCCTCATCTCTTCCTTATTTTTCCCCCTCTTTTCCCATTTAAAGGCTGCGAATAAATTAACTTTGATATTATAAGCGCCAGACACCAATATCAACAACAAAAAGCAAAACGTTATCTTTCGATAACGCTCGCCCCGCTTCTGACTATTTCAAGAGGTTTGTATTTTTTTATGGCTTTTAAAAAGTTATCGATTCTCACGGGTCTGTCCACTACGCTTACAATTACGTGTTTTTCCCCTACGTTGCTTATGCTTCCGTTATAGCACCTTGCGAGGGCGTCTATGTCGGCTAAATGGTTTTCAATAGGAAATTTGACCATCGCCATCTCTTTTTCTATAAAATCCTCGCTTTCTATAACCTTGTAAACCGGTATAAGTTTGTGAAGCTGTTTTACAATCTGTTCGAAAACCTTCGGATCACCCTCACTGACGATAGTCATCCTTGAAAATTCACTGTTCGGAATCGGAGCGACGGTCAGGGATATTATATTATACCCCCTTCCGGCGAACATATTGACTATTCTGGCCAGAACCCCGTGTTCGTTTTCCACTATTACGGATATTATTCTTTTCATTTGTCTTCCTTAAATATAAGCATATTTTTCAGCGGCGAATTCGGCGGAACCATAGGAAGGACGTCTTCCCTTCTGTCAATCTGTACATCTATAAAAGTGACTTTTTTGGCATCGAGCGCTTTGTTTAAAGCGTCTTCAAACTCTTTTTTGGTGTGCACCCTGTAACCGATTCCTCCCATGCTTTCCGCAAGTTTGACGAAATCGGGCTGCACGTCGCTGAGATCCGTTTCGCTTAGTCTGTCCTCATAAAACATCGTCTGCCACTGTCTCACCATTCCGAGATAATTATTATTCAGAATAATGTTGATAACCGGAAGATTATATCTGTAACCGGTAAGTATTTCCTGTATATTCATCATAATGCTTCCGTCGCCGGTAAAATTTATAACCGTTTTATCTTTTACGGCTTCTTTAGCACCCAAAGCCGCCGGAAAACCGAACCCCATCGTTCCGAGACCACCGCTTGTCAGAAGCTGTCTGGGATACGTAAACGGATAAAACTGCGCCGTCCACATCTGATGCTGTCCCACATCCGTAGAAATAACGGCGTCTTCCGGCACCATTTCCCCCGTTTTTTTTATAACCCACTGGGGTTTTATAACGCTATCGTCGTCGTTATATTTCAAAGGGTAAAGTTCCCTGTATCTGTCTAATACGGCTCTCCATTCCTCATATTTTTCAGGTTCTATCTCTTCAATAAGCAACGGCAGCATATCTTCAAGGACGTTTTTCAAATCACCCACAATGGGATATTTCGTAGGCACCACTTTTCCTATCTGGCTCGGATCTATGTCTATATGAACAATGTCCGCGCGTTTTGCGAATTCGTCAAGTTTACCGGTAACCCTGTCATCGAACCTGGCACCGAGGGAAATAATCAAATCGGCGTCGTTCATGGCCATATTCGCCGCATAGGTACCGTGCATCCCAACCATTCCGAAAAGATAAGGGCAGTCGTATCTCATAACACCTCTTGCCATCAAAGTTTCCACGACAGGTATGCGGGTTAATTTAACCGCTTCCCTTACAAGTTCGTAAGCACCGCTTAATACGGCCCCTCCGCCTACATAAAAAACGGGTCTTTTTGCTCTTTTTATAGCGTCAACCGCTCTTTTTATGGCCCTTTTGTTACCTTTGTACGTAGGCTTATACGTAATCAGCTCTATAGTTTCGGGATATTCGAATTTAGCCTTATCAATGGTTACGTCTTTGGGAATATCTATATGAACCGGTCCGGGTCTCCCGCTTTTTGCAAGATAAAAAGCCTCTTTCATAATAAAAGGCAGATCTTTTACGTCTTTTACAAGAAAATTATGTTTCGTTATGGGCCTTGTGACACCCACGGCATCAACTTCCTGAAAAGCGTCTGTTCCTATCGCCGTTGTGGGAACCTGTCCGGAGATTACGACCAACGGAATCGAATCGGTATAAGCGGTGGCGATGCCCGTAAGTGCGTTTGTAAGTCCGGGGCCGCTCGTAACCATTGCCACTCCGACCTTACCGCTCGCCCTTGCATAACCGTCAGCCATATGAACCGCCCCCTGTTCATGCTTAGCCAAAACGTGTTTGAAATATTTCTGTTTGTAAATTTCATCGTAAACATTCATAATCGCACCGCCCGGATATCCGAAAACAACTTCCACATTTTCTTTAATCAGACTTTCAATTACAATTTGAGCACCGGTCAATTTCATAAAAAACCTTTTTGTCGGAATTATAGCAAATTTAAAAAATTTATTTTTACGTTAAATTTTCACATTCGCTTATGGCCACACCTTCTCTCAGTCCGTCATCGCATACTATACACTCTTTGTACTTTGCAAGTTTGAATATTTCTTTAAAAATATAAATCCCGCTTATTATCAAATCGCCTCTTCCCACACCGACTAACGACTCTCTTTTTTTCATTTCCATTTTCATAAGTTTTTCCGCCCAGTAATCCAAATCCTCAACGGTTACTATCGTCCCGTTTACTTTTTCTCCGTCGTATGTCGAATAGTCCATTCCGAGTTTCAACGCGGCTATCGTGGTGGGCGTGCCGCTGCTTGCAACGAAACGTTTAGGTTTTCTTAATGTGTTAAAAGCAAAATCAAGAAAGTTTTTAATCTCTTTCCCTCTTTTTTTTACGGCCGTTTTAATGGCTTCGGGAGTTTTGTGTCTTTGCGTAAGCGTTACAATACCGAGCTTAAAGCTTTCGCTTAATATGTTCTCTTTGTTTTTGATCGTAACTTCCGTACTTCCCCCTCCTATATCGACCAGCAGAAAATGGCTAAAATCCCCGAATCCGCACTTTTTTAGACAGTGTTCGACGGCTATTGCCGTATATTCGGCTTCTTCGGCGGGCGTTATGATTTCAAATCCGATACCGGTTTGTTTTTTGATCGTTTCAATAACCAAATCCCTGTTTTCAGCTGCCCTCAGCGCTTCCGTAGCAACGGCTTTTATTTTTTCATTTTCCGTTATGTTAAACCTGTTTTTCATATCGTTGAGGGCGTTTATCACCCTTTTGAGCGCCTCATCCGTAATACCGTCCGTTTTTATGAGTTTGTCCGCAGTTTTTACTATTCTTTCGAACTCGTCTATCTTGGTATTTGTAGCACAGTCGAATTTTACCGCCCTTAACGTATTGCTGCCTAAATCTATAGCTATCACTCGCTCTCCTTACATTCGTTTATTTTCCGGTTTTCACCGTTTATTCCCTGATTTGACCGTTTCCGTATATTTTATACTTATATGTGGTTAAATCGTCTATTCCCATAGGTCCCCTCGCATGAAGCTTATTAGTGGAAATTCCGACTTCGGCTCCGAATCCGAATTCCCCCCCGTCCGTAAACCTCGTCGAGGCGTTAACGTATACGCAGGCGCTGTCGACCATATTTAAAAATTTTTCCGCCGTTTTATAATTATCGGTGATAATAGAGTCACTGTGCCCCGAACCGTATTTTTGAATATGCTCTATTGCCTCGTTTACGTTCGAAACCACTTTAACCGATAAAATTTTATCCAAATATTCGGTGTTCCAGTCATCTTCCTTAGCCTCTTTTATCTTTATTATTTTAAGCGTTTTTTCACAGCCCCTAAGCTCCACGCCCTCCTTTTCCATTTCATCTTTTAACAGAGGCAAAAACTCTTCGGCTATTTCATCGTCCACAAGAAGCGTTTCAACCGCATTACACACTCCGGGGCGCTGAATTTTTGCATTAAGCGAAATTTTGAGCGCCTCTTGCTTGTCCGCGTCTTTGTGAACGTATATGTGACAAAGCCCTTTATCATGTTTAACCACCGGAACTTTCGAATTTTCGCTTACGAATTTTATAAGTTTTTCACCGCCTCTGGGTATTATCAAATCCACATATTTATCTTCCTGTATAAGTTTAGACACGCCCTCCCTTGAATAATCGGGCAGTAAGGAGACCGCTTCTTTGGGCAGCCCGTTTTTTTCCAATACTTCCTGTAAAAGATTTACAATGGCTATATTCGAATGCATAGCCTCCTTTCCGCCTTTTAATATACACGCGTTTCCGCTCATAAAACAAAGCCCCGCGGCGTCGCTTGTAACATTGGGCCTGCTTTCATATATTATTCCTATAACCCCTATCGGTATTTTTACCTTTTCAATCCTAAGCCCGTTGTCAAGCATCCATCCTTCTATAACCTTTCCCACCGGATCGTTTAATTTTTCTATGGTTTTTAAGGCGCCTGCCATTGCCATAACTCTTTTTTCGTCGAGGTAAAGCCTGTCAATCAGGGCTTCGGAAAGATTTTTTTCTTTAGCGAAATACATATCTTTTTTATTTTCACTTATTATATAAGAACTGTTGTCAATGAGGGATATGGCCATTTCCCTTAAAACTTTTCTCTTTATGCCGCCGTTCAAAGCCGCAACCGTCCTTGAGGCTTCTTTTACTTTTTGTAACACTTCAACCATAATTTTCCTTTTTTATATATTATTTTACCAAATTAAATAAACAATGACAAAAATATCGGATTTACCGTGAATAAATATTCATTTATAATATCTCCCGAAACATCTTTTTTTTCAAGTGTTACTTTTTTACACGTATACGCGTATGAATAAAGACAATATGTAACAAAAGACGAACATATAACTTCCGCTGCGTTATAATACAAATAAAAAAGGAGAAATAATGCCTTGTGATAAATTACAGGATTTAGTTATAATCGGAGCCGGTCCGGGAGGAATCGCAGCAGCGGTTGAAGCAAAAATAGCCGAACTTAACAAAGTACTTATTTTAGAAAAAGCCGACAATCATAATGATGTGATTAGAAAATTTTACAAACACGGAAAAAGAGTGGACAAAGACTGGCAGGGTAAAAAATTCGAATTTAAAGGAAACGTAACTTTTGATGAAGGAACAAAAGAAAGTTACCTGCAACAAATGGATAATTATATTGAAAAATACGGATTAAAAGATCACATCCATTACAATCACCATATTTATGCCGTAAAACCTGTATGCCAGGGGGTTTTTGCAATAGCGAGTGATCATGAACTCGGTGCCGTATTGGCAAAAAAAGTTATAATTGCAATAGGAAGAATGGGCAAACCGAATAAACCCGCATATAAATTCCCTCCTAAAATAAGGCCGAGACTTAATTTTAATCTTGACAAAGTACAACCCGGAGAAAAAGTATTAATAGTTGGCGGAGGAGACACCGCCGGAGAATACGCATACGGGTTAGTAGATATGCATATTAACTGTGACGTTACATTAAACTACAGAAGAAGTGAAATATCTAAAATGAACAATATTAATAAAAAAATTGTTTTAGATTATGCAGATGAAGGAAAACTTAAATTAAAATTAGGGTTGGATATTGAAAATGTCGAACCTTATGAAGAAGATGGAGTAACACCGCCTAAAGTAAAAGTAAACTTTAAAGACGGTACAAGCGAAATATACGACAGAGTCATATATGCGCTCGGCGGAACCACTCCTGTAGATTTTCTTAAAAATGCGGGAATAGAACTTAACGAATGGAAAGAACCGGTTTATAATCCGGAAACATTTGAAACAAACATTCCAGGACTTTATGTAATAGGAGACGTTGCGGTAAGCAGCGGAAGCATTGCCCTTGCGATGAATCATGCATACGATGCGGTAAAAGATATTGCATCAAAAAAATAAACAACCCTTTTTCTCTTTTCTTTTACAGCTATAAAACGGTAAAAAAACCGGACGCCTCTTTATAATTCGACTCAGGTTTTAATGTTCACACCACAGCGGTTTAACATACCCGCTTTCAAAATCTTCTATATATGAAATTAAAATATGTTAAAATTATTTCAAACAAGTATAAAAGGGTATTTATGAACGCTACATACAACAAAGCCGCACTGTTAATAAAAAACTCTAAAAAAACGGTCGCGTTTACGGGCGCCGGAATATCGGTGGAAAGCGGTATTCCCACTTTCCGGGGGCCTGAGGGTCTTTGGAGCAGATACGATCCGGAAATTCTGGATATCGATTATTTTTTAAAAAACCCGAAAAGCTCGTGGGAAAAAATAAAAGAAATTTTTTATGATTATATGCAAAACGTCAAACCTAACAGCGCACACTATTTTTTAGCCGAACTTGAACAAGCAAACCTTCTTAATGCCGTAATAACACAAAACATCGACAATCTACACCAGGAAGCCGGAAGCAAAAATGTCATCGAGTTTCACGGAACCGCAAAAAAACTCGTATGTATGAACTGTTTTAAAAAATATGACAAAGAGGAGATAAATTTAAACGATTTACCTCCGGTGTGTCCTAAATGCTGGGGTCTTTTAAAACCGGACTTCGTATTTTTCAAAGAACAGATTCCCCAAAAAGCCCTTGAAAAATCTCTCGAACTCGCCCAGGAATGCGATCTGATGATAGTAATAGGCACAACCGGGGAAATACAGCCTGCAAGCCGTATACCATTTATTGCAAAACAAAGCGGGGCTAAAATCATAGAGATTAATATTGAAAAATCCAATTATACCGATTCCGTTTCGGATATTTTTCTGCAAAATCGTGCTACAATTGTCTGTGAAAACTTAAAAAAAGAATTAAAAGGACTGTAATGAAAACGGCATTCCCTACTTCAAACGAAAAAACTATCTGTGAATACATTCCGTTTTGCAAATACTTTTTAATATACGACACCGAAACGAGAGAAAAACAATTAATAAAAAACCCTATGTTTGAAACTGTTAAGGAAAAAAACATAAAAAAAAGGGATTGCGGGGAAAACGCCCTTCACACGGGGGAAATCATTCCTCCGCTATTAAAAGATTACGGCGTTACTCTTTTAATAGCAAGGAAACTCGGTGAAGGAATGCTGGACAATCTTGAAATATACAATATCAAATACAGACTCACCGACGAAATGCATATAGAAAAATTCCTTTAACTCTCGGTACTTCTTTTTATTGACATATGTTCAAAAAAGTTGTATAATAACATTGAACATATGTTCAAGGAGTTACTAATGCCAAGACGTGTAAGACGCAGAATCAGGGGAAAATTCAATCATTTATGCTTTAAACCGTGCGGTATTCCGGGACACAGTCTCGAAGTTGTCGAACTTACAAAAGACGAAATGGAAGCGATAAGACTTGCCGATTTTGAAGGTATGTATCAGGAAAACGCGGCCGTTGAAATGAACGTGTCACGTCCGACATTCGGCAGGATACTTTCAAATGCAAGGGCGAAAATTGCAGATGCCCTTATAAACGGAAAATCAATAGAAATTTTAAATTAAACTTTTAAGGAGGGTAAAATGAGAATAGCATTTCCGACAAACAATCAAAAAACCTTATCACCACACATCGGATTGGCAAAAGGTTTTTTAGTCGTGGATACAATTACAAATGAAAGATTTTACATTACAAATCCCGTAATGGAAAAAATTCAGGAAGAACACATAAACCTAAAAGATCTTCCCGAAGGTAACAGGGGTTTCGGAACGGGAAGAATTATACCGCCTCTTCTAGCGGAAGCCGGAGTTGATGTTTTGGTTGCCGACGAATTCGGTGACGGAATGGCAAGAAATTTGGAAGCCGAAGGTATTTCTTATTATGTCACCGATAAAAAAGATATAGAAGAAATATTAAAAGAGATTAAGGAGGGTGATATGCAAACAAACAGTGCAAGAGAATTTTCAAGAGGTTACGGATTCTCAAGAGGAGCCGGGTTTGGCAGAGGCAGAGGATATGGTTTTGGAAGGGGACAAGGTTTCGGACGAGGTCTTGGCAGAGGATATGGAAGAGGCGCAGGATGCGGAAGAGGCAGAGGATTCGGAAGAGGTTTCGGTTTCAGAGGCGGATGGGAAGATTAATCCCTCTTTTTACCGCCTGTTTTTACTTTAATTAATAATAGTGTCTGTCACTTTTATTTAAACCAAGAAGGCATTTATTATGCCTTCTTATTAATTATTCCGGAACACAAACCTGTCTGTTTAATGCCGCAATAACAGTTTTATACGCTACAAAAACGATAAGTGCGGTCGTAAACCATAATAGTCCGTTTGCTATATAGTAAAAAACTACGTCTTTTTGAATACCGAAAACATAATCGATTTTCATTATTCTTTTTTCGATAGCCACTTTGTTTAAATGGTAATTAAGTATAGAAGCTATTGTCATAGCTGCCATAGGGAATGTATATGCCCACCATGTAATCGCATAAGGAACTTTTACAAACAGTCTGAACATAAAAAACACAAGCAGTGTAAAAAAGAATCCCACGTCATATAAAAAGTGCGCGAAAAAATCAAAAAGTATATACTGTATATGAACGACTCCGCCGGTTATTTTTTCAATTCCCTCCGCAATTTTTACGTAAGAAATAAAACCTACCGCCGCAGGCGCTATAAAAATGAATAATGTTGGAAGAAACTTAGCAGGGAACTGATGATGGAATATTATTCTGTATAAAACTATGGTAAATAAAATCACCCAGAAGAATATACCGATTGAAAAATAAAACTGGGCGACTTCCACCCCTCCGTAATAAACCCCCGTAATCGGAACAAGCACGTTACCTACGATAGGAATAAACCATGCGGGATTGCTGTGATGAATTTCAAGGTTTTTTACGATCCAGTATCTTATTACGTAAAGCGTGAAAAACAGATGCAAAGGCGCACCGATATACCATAATATTTTTGATGCAGTTGGTGAAATTTTGTGAAGTGCAATCGAAAACAATAACAAACAGATTGAAATAGCCGGGAAAAAGTTAATTCTGATAGGATGGGCAAACTCATGTTTAACCGCATCGGGATACTTAATCCATTTTAGTAAATAAGTGACTGCGAAAACTGTAAAAACGGCAATTGCAAAATATACGAGAGACGTTCCTATTATTTTAGGATATCCGAAAAAGTGAGCAGCCTTCTGATATGCGATTGCAAGGCCGGTCAGACCCATAACGACTGCAAACAGAGGTGCCGGAAAGTGTTTAAGTCTGCTTTCCATTTTAACTCCTTTATTATTAAATTTTGCGGAAGTATAACAGAAATTTATAAGGTGTCAATAAATATAAGATAAAATTATAGTTTTTATGTTACAGGTTTAAAGTCGTGTTCTTTTTATATAAACCAAAGTGATTACAAAAACACCCACAAGTATAAAAAATGTCAGTTCTTTTATATATTTATGCACGAGATACCCTTTTTCTCCTATAAAATAACCGGTAAACTCCAAAACAAAAACCCATATGCCGGTCCCTAAAGCCGTAAAAAGCGTAAATTTTAAAGGATTCATATTCGCAAGTCCGGCCGGGAACGAAATATACTGCCTCATCCCCGGAATCAGTCTTCCGTTAAACGTTGAAATTTCTCCGTGCCGTTCGAAAAATTTTTCAATTTTTTCAAGATGATGTTTTTTTAAAAATTTCAAAACAGCCTTCCTTCCAGCACTCTTTGCAATAAGATAATTAAACCATGCCCCCGCCACAGAACCTAAAACACCGCTTAAAAAAGCGGCGGCGAAACTCATTTCCCCCCTGCTTGCGAGATAGCCGGCCGGCACCATTACTATTTCACTCGGAAAAGGAAAAAAGCTGCTTTCAAGAAACATCATAATAAAAATACCCGCATATCCCCATTCCCCGACAGTATTTACAATAAAATTTACAATATCCCCCATCAGGTAGCCTTAAGCCTCGTTGCAAAAAAGAGACCTGTCAAAAGCATACAAATCGTAAATATATACAATACGTTATAGCCGAATTTTTCAAGTATGAAGCCCCCGGGTATTGCAAAAAACAGCCCTATTGAGGTAAGATTGTTCTGAAGAGCGACATATATCGGCCTTTTATCTTCCGGAGCTATTTCAAACAGCAAATTCAAACCGCTTATTTTAAAGCCGTCCATTGCAAAACCTATCAGAAAAAAAACAAATCCGTACATTACCGCACTGTTTGCAAAAAAAGCGGTTATAAACGCCAAAATTACGCTTACAAACGAAAAAATGATTATCTTTTTATACTGAGGAGCCAATTTTTTCCAAAAAAGGTTTCCTATCAGCGCCCCGAACATCTGAACGGTAACAAAACCCCCTATCAGCCATCCGGTTAAATGAATACTTTGATTCGCTTTTAAAATCACAAAAGGAAACGCAAATAAAAAAGAATAACTAAAAAATATAGTTAGTATCTGTATCTGAAGCGCCTTGTCTGTTCTTAAAAATTCAAAAGCGTTTTTTAAAAACTTCCAAAAACTTTCCTCTTTAACCCTTACCTTTTCCTTTACCGGTTCTTTTATTGTGGCGAATGCGAAAAGTCCGAGTCCGAGAAGAAACGAGCTTATCATAAAAAGATACGCGTAACTCTTAGGAGGTTCGAAATTGCTTAAAACCCATCCTGCTATCCCACCGCTGATTATGGAAGCGATTGCGGCGAAAAACTGTCTGTTAGCCATTGACTTTCCGCGTTCGGTTTTGTTAAAAATCTTCGCCACTATTTCACTGAAATAAATACTTCCGAAACCTGCGGAAAAACTGAAAACAAAAAGCCCTATTCCGAAAACCCAGAGAGTAAGAGCGGGATTTTTATCCCCTACAAGCAGTATGGCAAGCCCTATCATAAACCAGCTTACAAACCTTGCCAAAAAAACTTTTCTCATATAAGGCATAACCCTTTTATACCCCTGGGCGTAAAAAGCCGCAAAAAGCTGCACTGCAATAGCCCCTCCCCTTAACAGGGAGGCAAAAACACCCACAAGTATTACGCTGTCGCTGAAATGGTGTACGATAAGCGGCAGAATGGTGCTCGGTTCCGCAACCGCCATCGCAATTGCAAGAAAAAAACCGTGAAGAATGTTTTTTAGATTGTTTTCTTTATAATTAGGAGACAATATAATCCTTTTTTTGGAGCGAATTGTATCATAAATACACTATTCTTTACCGCTGCGTTATTATAAAACTCAACTTATTTTTTTACAATTTCCACAACAACTCTTCCAGCCGTGCCCGTTGTGAAATAGATCGTCGCGTCCTTTGCCGCCACAGCCGTTTTTACAGCTTTTCCGTTAATTTTAACAATATATTCACCTTCTTTTAAATCCGCAACGAGATGATTAAGATTAACCGGTGCGTTATTTAACGTATATACGACCGTATCTCTTAATAATTCGTCCCCGGCAAACATAACAGCCCAGTTTCCTATCATAAGACCGTTACTGTCATTATTTTCCACAACTTCCAAAGTGTCAAAATCGTTTAAAGCACCGCCGCCGGTTTGCATTAGATTTAATATGTTCAGATTTTTTCTTGCTCCGAAATCTATAACGCTTTGCCATTTTCTCTCTTCCGGAGGGACTTTCCAATCCGGAAGGTTTTTCCATAAATCGGTTTCGTCAACTTTCGTCACGGTAATATTTGAAGGTATGACTGTTTTGTGAAGAAGTCTGGAATTTCCGCTTACAGAATTCTGCAACAACATATTTTGCCTGATTACGGGTTCGGTCAATGATCTGATCCGGTATTTGATATCTGCCGGATTTTTTAATCTTATTCTGTCAAAAACAACAAAATATTCCCCGGTATGAAAAAAATGCCTCCTGTAACTTATTACATTCAAATTGGCGGACGTCTTATCCGGATTATCATTCCACTGACCGTCGGCATTCATCATAACATAGGCGAATTTCGGATTAAAAGATATCCTCACTCTCGTGATTTCCGCAGGTTTTTGGGAATCGAATATGGGGGTTCCCTTGCAGGACTCGCCGTTAACCTCGCAGCCGTTTTCAATTGACAGAATGTTGTAAAAATCTCCGTTTGTTAAAGAATCGTAATTCCTCGCCCCTTTTGTAAGATACTCTCCGTTTCTGTATATGGAAAAATGCCCCTGATCCATACCCTGCTGATCCAGAGGTACCGTGCCGTCCCCTCTAAAAACACACCAGCTCGAATTCTCTTCCCAGCTCTGTCTGTATAACAGAAAATCAGGGTTTTTTGCAAAATACACCGAAGGCAGATTTTCATAGGAAACCGCCTTTTCATACTGATCAGGCACATTAAAAAACAGTTCCAAGAAAGGATCGTTTTCATATCCCACATTTGTGTTGTCGCGAAAATATTTTCCGTAAGCGCTTCGTGTATCGCCAGCCGTGTAGGCAAAATATTCGGCGATACTTAAGGCTCTGTAAAACCAGGGCTGAGTCGAAAGTGTGCTCGGATCCTGCCATGAACCATAATCTTCAATTATTTTCTTTTTCGGATCCGTCAATGAAATAAACGCCTGTATCAAATTTCCCCAAAAAGCTTTAAGATCCGTTTCGTTTTTTTCAAAATCATAACCGCACCCCGTTTCCAGTGAAAGCTGATTTTCGGCAATCGCTTTAATATCTGTGGAAGCAAGATAGGCCATACCGGTAAAATAAACTCCCCCTATTCCGGCTTTTATAATGTCTCTGTTGCTGATCTTGGAATTATAACCGTTATTCCATCCTTTCCAGCCCCTTTCCAGAATTACTACGGCATCTTCATAATCCCCGTATAACGCTATTCCGTACATTAAATGCAAAGCTCCCGTTAAAAGATTTAAATCGCTGTCAGTACCGGATGCGTTTATATTGTATCCGTTCCAGAACTTATCGCTTATTTTTTTCATAAGGGAATGAAATTTGTCCCTGACATCTCTGTTAAACCCGCCGTACCCGTAAAGCCAGTCGTAGGCAAGGGCCAGCATTTCGTATCCTTTATGATCCGGATCACCGTAATGGGAAAAATCGTCACTGCTTTTTTCCATTAACTCTATGGATTTTTTCGCATATTTTTCATCCCCCGTCAGATAATACATCAAAGCAAGAGGTGCCGTAAACTGCTGGGGCACGTAATTAGCCCTGTCCGATTCATCAAGTCCGTACGGATCATTCGAAGGATCTCCGTCCGTTATCGAATCGCACATGCGCTTAAATTCAACCCATTTGCGGGTGTTGTTTGCCCTATGGAATTTAAGCATATTCAAAAGATCGTTTCTAATCCACAGTCTCGGATGTTCCTTTTTTTTACAGTAAGGCGTTATATAAATCTCGTTGGAAGAGTTGTCAGAAACGGCGGTTTCATCTGTCTGTGTCCGGGAACCGCCGCCCCCGCAACCGGTAAATACAAAAAATGTTACAATTAAAAACAGATATATTTTCATATCGGCTTGCCTTAAAGTTACGGTTATTATTAATTATAACATATTTAAACAATTACAAACACGTTAAAACAAGTCCGCATTAAAATTTTATTCTTTTATTCTATAACCGGCTTCATATAAAAACCTGCTGGGCTCATACGTTAAATTTCTCATCCTGTCGTTTTTGGCAAGACACAAAAAAAGCCTGTCTTTGGCCCTTGTGACGGCCACATAAAAAAGACGCCTTTCCTCCTCGATGCCTCCGGCCGGTTTGGAAAGCTTGATATTAGGAAACCTCTTTTCCATAAGATCCACAATATAAACCTCTTTAAATTCAAGCCCCTTGCTTGCATGGACGGTAAGAAGATTCACCCCTCTGCCTTCGCTCATCTCATTCGCACCCAAAACCATAGCGTTTAAAAATTTTTCCAAATCACTGTAATGTTTTAAAAGATTTCCGAGAACCTTTACTTTGTTTTCAATTTTCTCAACGGATTGAAGATATTTCTCCTCTACGATTTTACCGTTTTTATCCCTGCTTCTCTCTTTTGCTATATTGGAAATTATATGTCCGAACGTTTTACTTTCAATGATTTCATTATAAATGGAAACAGGGTTTTTAAGCCTGTTAACCCTTTTTAAAAGTTTGTAAAAATTGAATAAAAACTCCCCTCCCTCCTCGGACAGTTTGGGATGTTTAAGTACCGGATTCGACAAAAACCCCTCTTCTATATTCAGATGTTTGAATTTGGCGACACTTCCAAGCTGTGAGAAATCCTCAAAAAGTCCGAGCTGATAAGAGGTTTTTTTCTTTGTAAAAATTTTTTTCGAAGTGTCGGGGTTTAAAAAGCCCTTTTTCACATCTCCGTCCCCTAAAATTAAAAGCGCTTCAAAAAGCTCGCCCGCAATCGCGCTGCCTATTCCTTTTGCATATTCGAATATATGGATAAAAGCCATAATATCCTTAGGGTTTACCATAAAAGTAAGCAAATCGAGGGTGATTTTAATCTCTTTCGAATCGAAAAAACCCACGCCTCCTTTTCTTTTGCACTCTATTCCCTTCTCCCTCAACATCGCCTCAATGGCGTCCGCACTCGAATTGTTCCTGAAAAGCACCGCTATTTCGTCTCTTCGCACCGGAGAGTTTAAAATTCTGTTCGCCACGTCCCTGTATTCTTCAAACGTGTCGTTATAATAAAGCACCTTAGGCCATTCACCGGAAAAACCCCTCGTTACTTCAAGGTTTTTAGGATAAATACGCGGGTTGTTGGCAATCACCTTATTGGCGATTTCAAGTATCTCCCCGTAACTTCTGTAATTTTTGGTTAGGGTAAACACGTTCGCATCCGGATATCTTCTATCAAATGTGGAAATAATGCTTATATCCGCCCCGTTAAACGCGTAAATACTCTGATCATAATCCCCCACACAAAAAAGCGACGTTCTTTTTATATTTTCAATAAGTTCGTTTTGAAGAGGATTCGTATCCTGGTATTCGTCAACCAGCACCTCTTTAAAAGGCACGTCAATCCCGTTTTTAAGCTCCTCTATCATTCTTATGAGCAGTGAATTGAAATCGACCAGTCCGTGGGCTCTTTTAATTTCTTCATATTCGTCGAATATGCTTTCGTAAACCAAAGCGTACTCTTCTTGCAACGGCGCCCTTTTTACAAGCCATTCCCCGAAATCTTTTTCGTTCGAATTTAAAAACAGGGAATAAACGTCGAAAAGATAATTCGCACCGTAAGGTTTTTCCTCCCCCCTAAGTCTTAAAAAATCACGTTTGTCATACACCGATTTGAATAAAATTTTTAAATCTTTCGGCTGCTTTAAAACAATGTTTTTATTGAGTTTTTTAAGCCACCTGTAGCTTACCGCATGAAACGTTCCGGCTTCGATGTGCCTCGCTTCGGGAAGCACCCCGGCAACCCTCTCTTTCATCTCATTAGCCGCCTTGTTTGTAAAAGTAAGAAGCAAAATTTCCTCGGGTTTTATACCTTCTTTTAAAAGATATGCGATTCTTCCGACAATGGTGGACGTTTTGCCCGTTCCCGCGCTTGCAATCACAAGATTGTGTCCCAAAGGGGCCGTAGCCGCCCGGAGCTGCTCTTCGTTTAGTTTAGAAAGCGGCAATATTTTTTCCTTTATAATTTTTTTGAAAGCGTTATTTTACCCAAGAAGAAAAAAAAGGGGAAGTTATTTCAAAAATTCTCCGAGTTTCGCATATCCTTCGTCATCGAGAATAACCTGTGCACACGTACCGTTTTCAAGATTAAACAAAAACGGAGCCTTAAAATTAACAACCGATTCCGTTACGGGTTCTTTCATAACAATATTGTTATACACCTCTATTTTGGATTTTTCGTTAATATCAAGAAGCGCTTTTACATCGGCCGGCACGTCAAACGAATATTCCCTGAGAACAAAAGGGTTTATAAGGGAAAACAAAACCCTTCCGTTTTCGTCTTTCAATACCGCTATGGACTCGTCAACCTTACTTAGCTCGACCGTATTTAAGCTTTCAAACCCCGGGATAGGTTTTTTTACCTTAAAATGCATTCTCTCTCCTTTAAACGTTTGCTTTATTTTAACATATTATTTTCTATTTCCAAGATATATCGGTTTATACCATTTTAACAGGGTCGGTACGGAAATGTTAAGTAAAAACGTGGTAAACATCAAAATATAAAACTCCTTTTGAGTAATAAGGCTGTTCTGAACGAAAGCGATGTTTATCACAATAAAGGCCAGTTCGGCCCTCCCGAGCATTCCCAAACCTATTAAAACGGAATCCTTCACGGAATACCCTCCGGTAAACCTGGCGGCTGAGGCGGCCGAAAGAACCTGAAGCACAAGCACGCTTGAAAAGAGCATTAAAGTAGGAAAAAACACTTCTTTAAACATATTCAAATCAAAAAGTATCTTACCTCCGAGAAGTATAAAAAACACGGGTCCGAAAACCGTATACGCCATTACGGATGTGATTTTTTCAACTTCTTTAGCCCTGTTCTGGTTTCCCACCCCGAAATATTCCGCTTTTAAAATAAGCCCCGCAAAATAAGCGCCTATTGCTGGATGAAAACCGAGCGTATGCGCTACGCTGCCAAATAAAAACACGAGTATAAAAACACCCAAAACCGCATAATGCCCTTTGTTTACGACAAACAGGTATCTTATCCCCTTTTTGTGGGGAACGATAAATTTGGCGACGAGAAACACAAAGCCGAAAAACAAAACGACATCAAGCATCGTTCTTACAAGTTTTGCGATATCTATATTGAGTTCTTTTTGGGTGCCGTTTAATATTATCGGCAGTAAAACGGCAACACCTATTAAACTCAGTACGTCGTCGACAACAGCACTTGTCATAATTCCGGTTGCGGCCGGCGTTTTTTCAAGTCCGAGAGACTTTAAACTGACCATGGTCAGGGAAACGGCCGTCGCCGTCATCGTAAGGCCCCATATAAGGGCGGAAGTGGTGGAAAAACCTGAAATTTCGGCACTGAAATACCCTGCCATAAAAGGAAAAACCGCCCCTATTACTGCGATTCCCCACGCTTTTTTCACGCCTTTTAAAAAATTGCCGAGATCTTCTTCAAACCCCAGGGCAAACATAACCAAGATTATCCCTATCTCACCTAAGAACTCTATCCTGTGATCACCGCTGAAAAGCCCTATGTTACCGAGAACCGCCCCGAAAATTATAAACCACAAAACGTCAACGCTTTTGGTTTTTTTAGCCGTAATTTTTGAAACGAAAACCGTAACGAAAAGAATAAAAAGCTCCGTCCATATATAATGCATTATCCGTCCTTGATTTCGGTTCCTATACCCTCGCTCGTAAGGAGTTCCAACAGAATCGAATGTTCTATTCTTCCGTCGATAATATGCGCTTTTTCCACACCTCTTTTCACCGCTTTTAAAGCCGCATCCACCTTAGGAATCATACCCCCGGCTATAGTACCGTTTTTTTTAAGCGTTTGTATTTCATCTTTCGTAAGGGAACTTATCAGGTTTTTTTCCCTGTCAAGCACCCCAGGAGTATCTGTCAGGAAAATCACCCTTTTAGCGTCTATGGCTGCGGCTATTTCGCTTGCGGCCGTATCGGCGTTTATATTATACCCCGGATGAGTGGCGCTCTCCCCCGCCGCAATAGGGGCTATTACCGGAATAAGACTCTCGCTTAACAGTTTATTGACAAAAACACCGTCTATCGAAGTGATTTCCCCCGTATACCCCACGAGGGATTTGGCTTTCATAAAGCTCATATCCTTTCCGTTAATCCCTATCGCCTTAGCACCGTGCTGATTTAGCATATTTACGATTTCTTTGTTAATTTCTCCACTTAAAACCATCTCCGCTATTTTGATTGATTCTTCGGTAGTCACCCTAACACCGTCCTTAAATTCCGTTTTTACGTTAAGGGCCGTGAGAATCTCCGTTATCCTTTTGCCTCCCCCGTGAACGATTACGGGCTTTATCCCGACCATATAAAGCATTAAAATGTCTATTGCGAAACTTTCTTTGAGTTTTTCATCTATCTGCGCAGCCCCGCCGTATTTTATCACTATCGTTTTTCCGTAAAATTTTCTTATAAACGGAAGGGAATCAAGCAGTGTTTTTACTGTTTCTATCTTTTTTTTCATATTTCTCCTTTTTTTTAAAAATTAACCGGATACCGTTTCAGTTAACATAACATTATTTCTTTTTATAAGGTATTTTGTCTTCAATGGCCGCCTTTTCGAAACCTTTGAGTCTTAGTCTGCAGCTGTCGCATACCCCGCACGCCTCATCTTCGTATTTATAGCAACTCCATGTAAGATGAAGCGGCACGTTATATTCAACCGCGGTTTTTACGATGTCTTCTTTTTTTAAATGAACAAGAGGCGTTTTTATCTCAATATTCGTCTCGGGTTTTGTTCCGGAATTGATCGCCTTTTGCATATTTTGAATAAAATCCTCCCTGCAGTCCGGATACCCGCTTGAATCCTCTTCAACCACGCCGATGTATATCGCTTCGGCACCCTCCTTTTCAGCTACGGCAGCGGCTATAGAAAGAAAAATACCGTTTCTAAAAGGCACGTATGTTACGGGTATACCCGGTTTAACCCCGTCAATAGGCACATCGATGTTTTCATCCACGAGAGCGCTTGCACCTATCTGCTTAAAAAAAGGTATGTTGATTATGTATCTGTTGTCTAAATCCAGATAAGAGCATATGTCGTTAAACGCTTTTAATTCCTTTTTTTCGGTTCTTTGGGAATAATTAAAATGCACGGGTATTATTTCGTACCCTTCGCTTTTGGCTATAAACGCGGCCGTTGTGGAATCCATACCGCCGCTTAAAATCACTACCGCTTTTTTCATCTGACGCCTTTTTATATTAAAATTAAAATAATTGGCATTGACTAAATAATTTTTTATTATAATTTTACTAAAAAAGGCTCTTTAATGATAGATTTCGACAACAGAACGTCTTATGAACTTGACATAAACAAACTAAATGAAATATATAATCTGCTCACAGACAAGGATATAGAGCTTATTTTAACAGATGACGAAGAAATAAAAAAAATAAACAAGCGGTTCAGAAACAAGGACAAAGCAACAGACGTACTCAGCTTTCCACTCGAAGATATGCCCGGAATGCCGCTTGGAAGTATAATAATATCAATCGATACGGCAAAAAAAGGCGCCGAAGAATTCGGCCACGGCACGGATGATGAAATAAAACTTCTTTTTCTGCACGGACTTTTACATCTGCTCGGATACGACCACGAAACGGACAGAGGGGAAATGAGAGCCAAAGAGGAGGAAATTATAAAAAAACTGAATTTACCGGAAAGTTTAATAATAAGAAACGAAGATTAAAAACCGATTTCCCCTCCGACTTTATAAATCCTTTTTCTTTCCCTGCTTGTAGGGATTTTAAGCTGGTCCCTGTATTTCGAAATGGTGCGCCTCACAAGGTTCAGGCCGTATTTTTTGTTGATGATTTCCGTGAGTTTGTCATCGCTTAGAGGTTTGTTTCTGTCTTCGTTTTTTATAAGCTTTTTAATTTCCTCTTTTATCTGGTTCGAGGACGTTTCCTCGTCAAGGGCAATTGAAAAAAAGTTTTTTAGGGGAATTATCCCCCTGTCACAAAGCAGGTATTTATTTGAAATGGCCCGGCTGATGGTGGACGGAGCATATTCGAGCTCATCGGCTATATCTTTTATTTTCATCGGCTTTATCACTCCGCCCTGAAAAAACTCATATTGCAATTCAACAATCATAAGCGCTATTTTTTTAAGTGTGGCTTTTCTCATTTCAAGCGCGTCTACGATGTTTCTCGCTTCTTTAAACTTTTCTTTAGAAAAGCCGTTTTTGTTCTCGGGATCTTTTATATTAACTTCCGGATAATGTTCGTCGTTGATTCGTATATCAAGCTGTCCGTCTATATTCAAAACGATTATTTCGGGAATAATTTCCTCGTCTTTTATATATTCCGCCGCAGGAACGGTTTTTAACTGTTTTATTATTTTCATAGCCTCCGTATACATCGGTTCGTTTACAAACCTGTCTATATTTTCAAGATAGGTTACCATTTCTTTTGCAAGTTTATAAACGTTTTCGGGCATATCGATGTTTTGAAGCTGGAAAATCATACATTCTTTCAAATCTTTCGCTCCCACCCCTGCCGGGTTTAAATACATAAACCTCTCCCTTACCTTTTTAACTTTTTCGGCCGTTACCCCGAGTTTTGCGGCTATGGTATCTTCATTCCCCTCAAAAAAACCTTCGTTGCTGATATCCTCTATTATCTCAAGGGCTATCTTTTTTGATTTTTCCGTGGGGAAAAGATTCGAATTTTCAATCTGTTTCAAAAGGGATTCGTATAGCGTCTCCTCACTTAACGTAAGCGCCTCTATTTCATCCGCATTGGCGTTTTTAAGGTTGCTGATTGTTACAAACCTTCTGTTTCTGACCTCAATATAAGGGTTTTCCTTACTGATTTCCTTTATCTCTTCAAAAAGTTCGTCCACCCCCGCTTTAAGTATGGGAAGAAATCCGAGCAGTTTCGTCGAAAGTTTGTTCGCCGTTTTTACTTTCAGCTTCATAATTTAAAATCTTCCCCGAGATAAGATTTCTTAACTTCCGGATGATTTACTATAAATTCGGCGCTTCCCTCCGTTAATATCATTCCGTCTTTAAGTACGTACGCCCTGTGACATATCGAAAGAGTCTCCCTTACGTTGTGATCGGTGATTATAACCCCTATGTTTTCCTTCGCAAGCAGTTCGACCAAATGTTTTATATCATTTACATTCACAGGGTCAACCCCAGCAAAAGGCTCGTCTAAAAAAAGAAACTTAGGATTAGGCACAAGGGCCCTTGCAATTTCCACCCTTCTTCTCTCACCCCCGCTTAAATTTATCCCTTTTCTTTTACGTATGGGCTCTATATTAAACTTTTCAAGCAGATCCTCAACTATTTCGTTCTGTTTTTTTTTGTCGTAATACTGTTCCGCCACTATGTATAAATTGTCTTCAACACTCAAATCCCTGAATACGGAACTCTCCTGCGGCAGATACCCTATACCGAGCCTCGCTTTCTTATGAAGAGGCAGTTTCGTTATGTCTTTTCCGTCCATTTCCACTTTTCCCTCATCGGGCTGAAGCAGTCCGCAGATAAGATAAAAAGAGGTGGTTTTCCCCGCTCCGTTCGGACCTAAAAGCCCCACGACCTCACCTCTTTTCACAGTCAGCGAAACACATTTTATTATAAGTGTTTTTTTAAACGCCTTTTTTAAATTTTCGGCAACTAACTTTGACATTCGAAAATCCTTTTTTCACCTTCGAGCGTAATTTTTATTTTAAGATATTCAAACCCGTACATATTAAAAACATCTTCGAGCCCTTCTCCCCATTCGATAAAATGGTACCCCCTCTTTTCAAGTTCCTCAAGCATTCCGAGGGCTAAAAATTCATCCGCACCTTTATTATACAAATCGTAATGGTAAACAGTCTGCCCGTATATGTTCTGAATTGCAAAAGTGGGAGAGGTAACCCCATCTTTTAATCCGAGTGTTTTGACGAATTCCTTAACAAGGGCTGTTTTACCGCTTCCGAGCGTACCGCTGAGTATTATTATGTTTTTTCCGCTTTTTTTTATACAATCTATTACTTTTTGTAAATCTTTAAAACTTTTCACCTCAAAACGCATACTTCTCCCCGTTTTTTTGTTATTATAAAATTATATCAAACAAAGAGGCCGTATGAAAAAAGCGATTATATTTCTGTGGGTTTTTCTGTTTGCCGACATAAAAGACTATAAAGCGGTTTTTTACTGTATAAACCCTTCCACGGCGGTTATAAGAACGTTTGTAAAAAACGGTGAAAAAATGCAGCTTGAAGTAAACACCCGTACGCTTCAAACAAAAATCACCCCCTTTCAAAACGTCGAGCATATAAAATGCCACCCCGATTCGAAATACTTAAAACTTCTTGCATTAAGCGCAAAACCTCCTTATCCTTTGCAAAACGACGGTATAACCCACGGCAAAAAAGGAATGTATATAACAACCGACCTATGTCCGTCTTCAAAAGAAGGTTTTGAAAAAAAAGCGTACGAAGAAATTATAAAAAGTTTTAAAAACCCCGCCCCCGTAACCGTTTTTATAACTTCGGGGTGGATTAAAAAACACAAAAAAGAATTTTTTCAGCTGATAAAATGGAAAAAAGAAAAAAAGCTGGATCTTAACTGGGGCAATCACACCGCAACCCATCCGTACAAAAGAAGTCTTCCTTTAAATAAAAATTTCGTTTTAACAAAAGGCTACAACCTGAAAAAAGACACACTGAATCTGGAAAAAACATTAATAAAATACAACCAGACGCCTTCGGTGTTTTTCAGATTTCCCGGACTTGTAAGCGATAAAAAAGCGATAATGACGGTCAAATTCCTCGGACTGATCACAATAGGCGCTGATGCATGGCTTGCAAAAGGAGAAACACCGGGAAAAGGCTCAATAATACTTATTCACGGAAACAAAAACGAACCGAAAGGTATAAAAATATTTTTACAGATGATAAAAGAGGGAAAAATAAAAAATATAAAAAACCTCAATTTTATTTAAAGGAATTCGAAACCTCTATTATTTTTTCAAGATGTTTTATCGCCCTGCCGCTGTCTATCACCTCAGCCGCCATTTTAACACCTTCTTCAATAGAGCTAACCTTACCGTCGACGAACAGTGCCGCACCCGCGTTTAAAAGTACGGCGTTTCTTTTATCGTTTTTAATCTCACCGCTTAATATTCCTCTTGTAATTTCGGCGTTTTCTTCCGCATCGCCTCCTATTAGGTTCTCTTTTTTCCCTTTAAGTCCGAAACTTTCCGCCCTTATTTCCATATCTTTAAGATTCACACCGTTAAAATAAACGGCTTTTGTAGGGCCCTCCACGCTTATTTCATCCATACCGTCAAGCGAACTTACCACCAATGCGCTCTTTACATCCATTAAAGCCAGCGCGCTCGCTATTTTTTCCACAAAATCCGGTGAAAACACCCCGAGCAGATATTTTCTCGCCCCCGCAGGATTTGTAAGGGGCCCTAAAATGTTAAATATCGTTCTGTGGCTTAGAGACTTTCTGATAGGCATAATATATTTCATTGCCGGGTGGTGGTTAATTGCGAATATAAACGTAAACCCCGTCTCTTCAAGCATTTTTACCTGGTTTTCAGGGCTTAAATTAAGATTGATTCCGAGTGCCTCAAGCATATCGGCGCTTCCGGATTTACTTGTAATGCTTCTGTTTCCGTGTTTTGCCACATAACTTCCGGCAGCCGCAAGCAGCAGGGCGGCAGTTGAAGAGATATTGAAACTGTGGCTTTTATCCCCGCCCGTTCCGACTATGTCTATAAGTTTGTCTCTCAGTTCTTCACTGACGGGCAGTTTAACGCTGTATTCCCTCATTACATCCGCAGCGGCCGCAATTTCAGCAGCCTCTTCACCTTTTTCATATAAACTTACAAGCAGCCCTTTTGCTTCAACTTCGCTCATTTCGTTATTAAAAAGTTTTTCAAATTTTTCTTTTGCTTCATTGTATGTCATTTTTTCTCCTTAAACTTTTCAAAAACATTATTAAAATTTATTCTCAAAGGACATTTTATATCAAATTCAACCTGTTCTTCCCTGAAAGTACCTACTTTTTCATAATTTTTACCGTGAAGTCTGTAAACTTTTGCAATCAGTTCGTTTGGAAATATAATAATATAATATTTAACCTTTTCTTCTTCGTATAGTTCGAATTTCAAGTTAAGATCTTTATGCAGCGTTGAAGGAGAAACAACCTCAACCACAATTTCAGGCGTTTTTGTAATTTTTTCACTGTCATCGTCACATATAAGTGCCACATCCGATCTTAAAACGGTTTCATCGTCGATTATGTAATCCGTATCGATGGTAACTTCACAGTTTTCGCATTCCAAATTGTTATCCATCTCTTTTGCCATAATAAAAATTATCTGCTGATGTTTTTTAACGGGACTCGGCGCCATGGCAAAAGGAACGCCTTTTATCAATTCCCACTCTCCCTCCCATCTTTTGTAATCATCAATCTTATATCTCGGAAGATATTCGTATTTTATAGCCGCCATTTCAACTCCTTAACTCACAAATTTTCCGCTTCTTATCCTGTCGGCTTCCATTATTTCTATTTCCCTCGCGCCGCTTACGACTATCCCGTCATCAGGTACGTAATCAAGCTCTTCGTTTCTGTCCGGGTAATCCACGGCGTTTAAAATCACCTTCATCGCATTTAAACGCGCAAGGTGTTTATTGTCGCTTCTTATCACCGTCCACGGTGCGAAATGGGTATGCGTGGCCTTTAACATTTTATATTTCATTTCCGTAAACTCGTCCCATTTGTCCTGTGCCTGAAGATCTATTTCACTCAGTTTCCACTGTCTGAGAGGGTCCCTTCTTCTTTTGTCGAATCTCTTCGCCTGTTCCTCTTTCGAAATGGAAAGATAAATTTTTACGAGAATTGATCCCTCCATTACAAGAGATTTTTCAAACATAGGCACTTCCTGCATAAACGTTTCATACTGTTCGAGCGTACAGAAACCGAAAACCGGTTCCACCATTGCACGGTTGTACCAGCTTCTGTCAAAAAGCACGACCTCGCCACCTCTCGGGAGCTGTTCTACGTATCTTTGAAAATACCACTGGGTTTTCTGTACGTCGCTCGGTTTCCCGAGTGCGACTACACGGTAATGTTTTTCATTCATATATCTGACTATTCTTCTGATTGTCCCGCCTTTGCCGGCCGCATCCCGGCCTTCGAAAAGCACAACCATTCTTTTTTGATTGTCCTCAAGATATTTTTGCATTTTTATAAGTTCCGCCTGATAAGGCTTTAGCTCCTGCTCCTGGAGGTATTTTTTTACGGCTTTTTTATTTACCTTTTTTAAATTTATATATTCGTTAATCAAATCGTTTAAAACCATTTTTTTATTGCCGACAAGCACATATTCCGGATTTTGAAGTTCGTTTATGTTAATCTCTTTCATTTGAATCTCCGCAAGCTTTTTGATATTATAACATAAAGGATAAAGACCGGGAAAGACAAAAAAGTCGGAAAGGGCGAAAAAAGGAAATTCGATGATAATAGCGATATTTAACATTAAGGGGGGTGTCGGCAAAACTTCAACCGCCGTAAATCTGACTTCCGTTGCCGCAAAAAAAGGAAAAACCCTTATCTGGGATTTGGACATACAAGGAGCGAGCAGTTATTTTTTTGATAAAAAACCGAAAAAAAGATATATTTTCCAAAAACCCATCGAAAAAATCATTAAATCCACTCAATACGAAAATATAGACATAATACCCGCCGATATTAAACTGCAAAACTATACGCACCAGATGAAAAATTTTCTCGTAACGATTAAAAAAAAATACGATTTTATAATATTGGACGCCCCGGCCACACTCAACGCCCTTACAAAAGACATACTCAAAAACGCGGATATAATACTTGTACCGGTACTTCCGAACATACTTTCATTAAGGACATACAACCAGATTCTAAAAACTAAACTTGCAAAAAACGTTAAACTGTTCGTAAACGGATTTGAAAATACGCAAAACCACAAAAGAATAATACGTACGATTCTAAATCTTCCCAAATCCCAGTATCTTAAAACATACATCCCGAAAAGCGAAGCAATAGAAGCTATGCCTTTCGAAAAAATGAGCGTGGTGGAAAGATTTCCCGAAAGCCGCGAAGCCAAAATTTATGAAAAGATGTTTAACGAAATAGTTTAATAAGGGATTTTATCCTCTTTTTCATACCATTCTTTAAAAACTTCGAGGCACTCTTCTCTGAATTTTTGTACAAACTCCACACTCTCTTCGGTCTTACCCTGAATAATATCATATATCAGCGAATCGTCAAAACCTATTTCGGCCGCGTCTTTTCTCGTGGCTCCGTAAACCACTTTATCAATCCTCGCCCAGTGAATAGCCCCGAAACACATAGGACAGGGTTCCGCCGTCACATAAAGGGTGCATCCTTTTAAAGAGAAATCGTTAAGGTTTTTCGCCGCATCTCTGATAGCCTGAATTTCAGCATGAGCCGTAGGGTCTTTAAGTCCCACCACCTGGTTGTGACCCCTTCCGACAATTTCGCCGTTTTTTACCACAACCGCGCCAAAAGGTCCGCCGTCTCCCGAACGTACGCCTTTTTGGGCTTCTTTAATAGCCTCTTTCATAAATTCAAACATTAAAAACTCCTTTTTATTACTTTATCGGCAATTATTTCAAGAGCTTTTATATTGTACTCCCTAACGGCTTTTTTAGCTTCTTTTATTAAATTTTCGGATTCTTCGTAACATCTGTCTATTACGCCGGTTTCCCGCATTTTAGTCCTGATCCACTCTTTTTCCGGAGTATCAAGTTTTTTTCTGTAAAATTTCATTAATTTTTCTTTATCTTCACCGTTTAGAACTTCAAAAAGATAAATATATGGAAGTGTGGTTTTTCCTTCATAATAATCATGCATTGAAGGTTTGCCGAGGGTTTTTTCATCCTGAGTAACATCTAAAAGATCATCTATTATCTGAAAAGCAATACCTATATTTCTGCCGTAAAGCGCAAATTTTTCGGCATCGTATCCCGCACTCACGGCTGCCGCCTTGCAAGAAGCCTCTATAAGGGAGGCCGTTTTTTTGTAAATCATATCCATATACCGCTTTTTATCAAGGTTTATTTCCTCCGAAAGCCTTACATCCTCAAGCTCGCCCTGCGAGAGAAGATAAACCGCATTTGAAATTATCTTGGCTATTTCGCTTCCGAAATCCACAAGCTCGTAAAAAGCTTTCGAATATACGATATCGCCGAGCATTACAGCCGTATAATCTCCGTATTTGGCGTTTATCGAGGCCGCCCCCCTTCTTGTGTCAGCTTCGTCTATTACATCGTCGTGCAGTAGACTCGCAAGATGTACGGACTCCACTACCGCCGCAAGTTTCTGGGCTTTCGGATTTATAACGGTAATAAGTTTCCCTCTTATTCCCTTTCCCTTTTCTATATCTTTATATTCGTTAAAATCTTTAAACATATCGTCCATTATTTCAAAATAATTCATTCTTCGCCTTTTAAATCAACTTTTACTTTTTCTCCGTTAAAAAGATAAATATCAAACAATGCTATTTTACCATTATATTCCTTAAATTTAATATAAAAATAAGGATGGGAACCTGAAAAATCGACAATGTCTATTTTAAAAGTGTTAAGGGGATATTCTCTAAAAAGGGTTATCTGCCTCGGATAATTGTCATATCTGTAAAGAAGGGTCAAAACGCCGTTTGTAAAAAGGGTCCATCTCAGTTTTAATGGATAGGTGCCGTCTTTGTAATAAACCTGAAACAAGGCCGTTTCGTCTTTTTTAAGTTTTAACGTATAGGGGAATTTTATAAATTCGGCAAATAGAAAAAAAGGGAAAAAAAGAATAAAAAACTTATTCATTTTTCGTTAAAATATTCGACATCGTATGGATATAAAAATCCGTCTCAACCGCTTCAAGTTCGCCTGAGCGGGTAAAAACGATTTCGTTTATTTTCTGATCGACTTCATCTCCAAGACACTCTTCCGCAATTATTTCAAGAGCGGCAAGTCTTTTAAACACATCTTCAAGTTCTTCAATTACTAAGTTTCTGTTAGCGTGATACATAATTTCAAAAAATTTATCTTTTGGTGTTTTATTTTCATCGAACCAATCCATGGTTTCTCCTTTTTTGCCGCAATTTATCATAAAATAATTTTTTTTGCAAGTTATATGAGAGCTTTTAATTTCTCTTCGATTTCACTTATTTCGTTTTCACTAAGATGTGACTTTATATTTTGTATAAAAAGCCCTTTTTCTTTTTTCAGATAAGCCCTGAAAATCTCTTCGAAATCGTCAAATTTCATAAACGCGTCCATTGAGTTTTCTTCGGCTTTATTTATCATAAAATCAAGCATTCTAAAAAGAATATCCCTCACAAGCAGATTTTCCTTAACCAGATATTCCGTTTTCGGACTTGTTCCGACCGAATGAATCTGCAGGTTAAAATGGTATTCAAGTTCATTCCTCATCTCTTTTGCAAAATCCTTAAGCTCTTCAAAAAATGCGTTTTGCCCGGGTATGAAATTTTCCCTTAAAAAATCCATTTTTTTAAATATCTCTTTTAGTTCTTTTTGATGATTAATTATTGCTTCTAACATATACCCTCCATATTATTAAACTTAACAAGATACCCAAAACCGACACAAGCACGGCATAATTAAACCCGAACGTTTTCCAGATGATACCGGTAACCACACTTCCCGCTCCTCCCAAAACCGCCACTAAAAAATAAAAAATCCCGTAAACCGTGGCGGTATTATACGCTTTTTTCGAAATAAGTATCCTGAAAAAATTAAAAAACCCGACCAAAAAAAGCCCTTCGAATATAAAAGCCGGAATTAAAAATGAAAAACTAAGCATCATTACAGCCGAAATATGAAACACAGCCAAAAGATAATAGAATTTTTCACCTAATTTTTCTATCATTATTCCGAAAAGATAACTAAAAAGCGTCTGCGTTAAATTTAGCAGAATTACAAAAAGCGGAATGTAAAGATAGTCTATGTTTTCCTTTGCCCTTACAATAAAAAAACTCTCACTAACTACAAATATAAGCAGAATATTCAAAACGGTCAGCTCTTTTATAAAACTCAAATCCTTTTTTATATCGAATTTATACTCTTTTTTGTTTTTTATGTCTTTTATAAAAAAACTGAGAATTATTGCGACAATTCCCGGAAAAACCGTCAGCAAAAATATGCTTTTGAAAGTTTCTTCATTTGCCGAGTAAAAATAAAACATCAAAAAAACAATCAACGCCCCGCTCGTCTCACCCGCAACATCAAGCATTTTATGAAATCCGAATATCTTACCCTTTTCTTTGCCGTATGCGCTTAAAAGGGCGTCTTTAGGGGTACTGCGCATTGCTTTTGCAAATCTGTCAAGACTTCTGAATACCGCTATATGCTGCCAGGACGAGGCAAAATAAAAAAGAGGCTTCGACACGGCCGATATTACATATCCGCTGACCGCCAGAGGTTTTCTTATCCCGTATTTGTCACTCAAAACACCGAAAATCACCCTGAAAAAATAAGATACGAACGTCGCAATGCCTATTACAAACCCTAATTTATCCACTCCGTTTTTTAAAACATAAACCAAAAAAAGAGGAAAGGTGGTGGTTATCATGGCACTTGCCATATCCGTAAAAAAACTGACAAGTCCTAAAATCAAAACTTCTTTTTTCATATTCTCCCCGGCCCGAAAGGGCTTAAATTTTTAATGAAGGAAATGTCTTTTCCCTGTAAAATACATCGCAATCCCCGCTTCGTCAGCCGCTTGAATCACTTCATCGTCCCTTATAGAACCTCCCGGCTGGATAATCGCTTTTACACCCACCTCAGCCGCGTAATCAACGCTGTCTCTAAACGGGAAGAACGCTTCGCTTGCAAGTGAGCTTCCGGTAATGTCAAGTCCGAGTGATTTTGCTTTCTCAACGGCACATCTCGTAGCGTCGACCCTGCTTGTCATCCCCATTCCGATTGCCACCATCTGGGAATCTTTTACAAGCACAACGCAGTTCGATTTGGTAAGTGCCGCTATTTTCCAAGCCATTTCAAGATCTTTTTTATCTTCCGCGCATACTTTTGTAACACATTTAGCCTCGGCCACCTCGTCTTCGCTTACCCTGTCGGCATCCTGGAATACAAATCCGCCTTCAATATGCTTAAAATCCCACTTATCACCCGGAATTTCAAGTTTCGGTTTTCTTAAATCGAAAAGTTTGATTCTTTTTTTCTTTTCAAATACTTTTACGGCCTCATCCGTAATGGTTCCCGCTATTAAAACTTCTACGAAAATTTTGTTAATCTCTTCGGCCAGTTCTTTTGTTACTACACCGTTAACCGCAACAACCCCTCCGTATGCGCTTATCGGGTCGCATTCAAGGGCTTTTTGCCAGGTTGTTACAAGGTCGTCTTTTTTTGCGGCGCCGCAAGGATTTGCATGTTTGATGATGCTTATCGCACCCTCACCTAAACTTACAGCAATTTTAACGGCTCCGTTAATGTCTGTCAGGTTATTGAAGCTCGGCTCTCCTTTTATGATGTTAAGACCTTTATAAAAATCTTCAAATTCATAAAGCGCACCTCTTTGATGAGGGTTTTCGCCGTATCTTGTGTTAAATACCCTCTCTCCTACGATAAATCTTTTGTTTCCGAACCCTCCGTTGAATCTTTCGTTCATATAGTTCGCAATCATGCTGTCGTATGCGGCCGTATGTTCATAAGCTTTTATCATCAAATCTCTTCTAAACTCATATGTGTCTTTCTTGTCTCTTATCGCTTCAACAACCATATCATAGTCATTAGGATCCGTCACTATTAAAACGTCTTTAAAGTTTTTAGCAGCACTCCTAACCATTGTGGGACCGCCGATATCGATGTTTTCGATTATTTCTTCAAAATCGTCGGTTCTTTCAATAGTTTCTTTAAAAGGATACAAGTTTACAACCACCAAATCTATTCTCGTAATTCCGAGTTTCTCGGCTTCTTCGTCGTCAACCCCGCTTCTGTATAAAATCCCGCCGTGAACGTAAGGGTTAAGCGTTTTTACCCTTCCGCCGAAACATTCGGGGAATTTCGTAATCTCACTGATATCTATCGCGTCAATGCCGTTTTCCTGGAGTATTCTTTTAGTTCCGCCCGTTGAGATTATCTCAAATCCCAGATCCGTAAGCTCTTTTGCAAAATCAACAATACCCGTTTTGTCAGACACGCTTAAAAGTGCTCTTGCCATATTTTTCCTTTTTTTTATGAAATTTTAACATTTTTTAAAAAAATTACACTCAAAGGCTCCAAATCAAGCGTTAAAGTGTATTCGAAATCACCGAAAAATTTTTTCTTCGCTTTCAATACGGTGCCTTCTTTTGTGCTTTTGGTATCAAAAACAACTTCGTAACAATCCGAGGGAGCGCCCGTTATGTAATTTTCCCACCTGAAATCGGCAAAATTGCATATTATTATCAAATCACCCCTTATATAAGAAAAAACACTTCTCGTATAATCCCTGTAATTTATCCATTTAAAATTTTCATATCCGTCGTCCCAAAGTGATTCCTCCCCGAGGTAAAAACGGTTGAGTTTTTTAACAAATTCTTTAAACTCCCTGTGTTTCGGAAACTTTTCTATTAAAAACCATTCAAGAGAACTTTTATAGTCCCACTCTCTGAACTGTGCGAACTCGCCGCCCATAAATATAAGTTTTTTACCGAAAAACCCGTACATAAAAGCCAAAAGAGCTTTTAAGTTTTCAAATTTTTTCTCATACCCTCCGGGCATTTTGTTGATAAGCGACCCTTTGCCGTGCACAACTTCGTCATGAGAGAGCGGAAGTATGTATTTTTCGGAAAAAGCACAGTAAAAAATGTGGGCGATATCGCCGTGCCTTCCTTTTCTGAAAAGGGGGTCGGTATGAAAATACCGGAGTATGTCGTTCATCCACCCCATATTCCACTTAAAATCGAAACCGAGCCCCTCTTTTTTTACGTCTTTAGTAACATTTGGAAATGTTGTGGACTCCTCCGCTATCATAAACACGTTTTCAAACTTTTCATGCACGCTTTTATTTAAAGTTTTTAAAAACTTAACGGCACTGAGATTGATGTTTCCCCCGTATTCGTTCGGAACCCACTCGCTTCTGCCGTAGTCAAGATACAGCATAGAAGCGACCGCGTCAACCCTTATTCCGTCGATATTATACCTTTCGAACCAGTAATGCGCACTGCTTATTAGAAAACTTCTCACCTCTGCTTTAGAATAATCGAATATATGGCTTTTCCACTCAGGATGGTATCCGAGCCTCGGATCACAGTGTTCGAAAAGACAGCTTCCGTCAAACGTGATAAGTCCGTGTCCGTCAACGGCAAAATGGCTCGGGACCCAGTCGAGTATCACACCTATGCCGTTTTTGTGCATAATATCGACAAATTCCATAAACTCGTCGGGCGTACCGTATCTTGAGGTGGGCGCAAAATAACCGCTTGCCTGATAACCCCACGATCCGTCAAACGGATATTCGGTGATAGGAAGTATTTCAATATAGTTATACCCCATTTCAATACAGTATCCGCTAAGCTCGTTTGCGAGTTCTACATAAGAGAGCCCTTTTTTCCAGCTGCCGAGATGAACCTCATATATGTTTACGGGTTTTTCCGTGCTGTTTTTAACCCTCGGGTGTTTCGGTTTATATTCAAACTCCCATATAACCGAAGCGGACTTAGGGGGTTTTTCATTATAAAAAGCGAAAGGATCCGCCTTATAAAACTCCCTGCCGTCCGAGCCTATTATATAATATTTGTACGTATCCCCTTTCTTGGCGCTTTTAACGTTTGCCTCCCATATTCCGTTTTTACATTTTAACGGGTGCGCTTTCGTATCGTAAGAGTTGAAATCGCCCACAACACTTACATACCGGGCGTTAGGCGCCCATACTGCAAATTCGACGCCCTCTTTTTTTACATGAGCTCCTAATTTTTTCCAAAGTTCGGAGTGAGTCCCCTCTTTGAAAAGATAAAGGTCGTATTCATTCATAATATGCCTTTGTAAACCTCTATATACTCCCTTGCGGAATGCTTCCAGTCAAATCTTTTTTTCATACCTTCCTTTATAAGAGACTCAAAGCCCTCAGTGTCGCTATAATAAACCTCAACGGCCCATTTTACGGTGTGATAAAGCGCATTCGCACTCGCCTCCCAGAATTTAAACCCCGTTCCGGTTTTGGAATCGGGATTATAGTTTTCTATCGTATCGTCAAGTCCGCCCGTGGCCCTTACAATCGGGGGCGTACCGTATCTTAGGGAATAAATCTGGTTAAGCCCGCAGGGTTCGAAAATACTCGGCATTAAAAACATATCGCTGCCGGCCTCTATTTTATGCGCCAGTTCGTTTGAAAATCCGACGTACGCCCTGAAATTCCAGTTTTTCGATTTTTCGCTGAAAAACTGTTCCGCCCACTTTTCACCGGTTCCCAAAAAAACGTAATTCGCATTGATACTCAAAAGTCCGTCCATTGCCTCTGCAATCAGTTCTATCCCCTTTTGCCACACAAACCTCCCTACAAACCCTATGAGAGGACGGTCGTCCCCTTTAAGGGAAAACATATCGAGCAGATCCCTCTTACACTCTTTTTTTCCTTCCATCGCATCCGTATCGTAGTTTTTGATTATATATTTGTCGGAGGCCGGATTCCATTCGCTGTAATCCACACCGTTTAATATACCTTTAAGTTTGTAAGAATGCGCCCTTATGTGGCTGTCAAGCCCGAAACCGAATTCCGGGGTCTGTATTTCGTAAGCGTATTTCTTACTTACGGTCGTTACGGCGTCGGCGAACGTTATGCCTCCTTTTAGAAAATTAACGCATCCGAGGGCCTCAAGTTCGAAGGGATTAAAATGCACCCGAGGAATCTGTAAAACGTCCATTATGCTTTTGTCAAAAATACCCTGATGCTGAAGATTGTGTACGGTTAGAACCGATTTGGCCTTAAATTCGGTATACCTCGTTTTAAGAAGTACGGGCATAGCGGCCGTATGCCAGTCGTTCGCGTGGATAACATCGGGGTTAAATCCCAGTATTTTACAAAGTTCGAACCCCGCAACGGACAAAAAAGCGAACCTTACATCGTTGTCACGGTAAGAATAACCGTGATAGTCGGTATATATTCCGCTTCTTCCGAAAAAATCCTCATAATCAATAAAATAAATTTCAACGCCGCTGCCGGGAATGCGGCTTTTAAAAACCCCCGCTTTCAAAGTGCCCATACTTCCCATCGGAACGATAAGCTCACCGGGAATATGTTCAAGTTCGCCTTTGTCTATAACGTAATATCTCGGAATCACCACTTTTACGTTCACACCTTCCTTTTCCAGCGCTTTAGGAAGGGCGGACACGACATCCCCAAGCCCCCCGGTTTTTACAAACGGGGCACATTCGCTTGCACAAAACAGTACGTTCATCTTTTCTCCTTTAACAAAATTTCGGCCCCTTTTAAAGGAGCGTCTTTTATTTCGGTAAGTTTTATCGAAACGTTTCTAACAAAAGAGGGCAGGTATTTTTCTTTTCTTTTTATTATTTCGTCAAAAAGAGTTTTATTGTTCACCATAACGCCCCCTCCCAAAACGACAATTTCCGGATTAAAAAGGGAACACACGGTACCTACGGCGCTCAGCATACCCTCAATATACATTTCCCTTATCCGTTCGCACTTTAAGCCTTCACATCCGTAATAAGCGCTCCATTTTTTTATTCCGCTTCCGCTTGCGGTAAGTTCGAGACAGTTGTTTTTGCCGCATTTGCATTTAAAAGGCGTGCTTTTATAAGGAATATGCCCTATTTCCCCCGCAAAATTTTCAACCCCTTTTATAAGTGCGCCGTTGTCCACGACGCCGCAGCCGAGCCCCGTGCCGGAATAAAGGGCGGCGACATAGCCGCTTTTAAAATACCTGCTCTGTGCAAGGGCGGCGCATTTCATATCGTTTTGAAGGATGATTTCAACACCGTATTTTTCCGCCGTTTCTTTCAAATCTATATTTTCGAAAGAGGTATTGGGAGAGGAGATTATTTTCAGTCCCTCAACCTGTCCCGCAAAAGCTATAACCATCCTCTCGGGAACGTATTTGTTTATAAGACGCTCCAAAAAGGGAATTAAATCCACTTCTTCCGTTTTTAAAATTCCGGCCTCATCGCCGGTTTTGTATCTTACGTACGTACCGCCCACGTCAATTACCATCCGTTTTTCCTTTCAAAAGTTTCGCCACGATTTCGGGAAGAAGAGGGTTTATTTTTATTCCGCTTGAAACTTCAAAACCCCCGAGTTTATAGATTCTCGGAACTATTCTGATAAAAAACCTGAAAAAAAACTTCACATCATCAAAATAGGCCTCGTTTTCAAAATTCCTGTTCAAAGGTGCGAAATAAAAAAGCACGTTAAAATCAAACGTGCCGAGTTCTTTTTTCAAACCCGCATATATTTCGTAAATAAGACCGCTTAACTCCTCCGTTTCTGTCATATCGGTGGTTTTTGAAAGAATCGCAGTTTCAAAAGCGTACTCCGACGCATAAGGTGCGAAAACTAAAAAATGTTCGCTCTCTTTTATAAACCTCGGGGAGTTTTTTTCGCTTTCATACAAATCGTCAAGAGCGCTTCTGCCGTGTTTCAGATAATATTCATATAAAAACCCGAAATACCTTCTCTGCTCAAACGACATTAAAGGAAGCGCTATTATCTGTGTATGGGGATGGCCCTGGCTCGCCCCTGCGTTCCCCCCGTCGTTTTTAAAAACGTTCGCGTACACGAGTCTTTTGTCGTTTTTCAAATCACAAACCCTCTCATTCACCGTTTCAAGCCAGTAAAAAATTTCATCTTTTTCCATTTCGTAACTTCTTATATGCCTTCTCGTGTCTATAATAATTTCATGCGCCCCGAAACCTTCCCATTTTTCATTGACACCGTCTTTGAGGCTCTTTAAATCGGCTTCTATCATTACGGCTTTGTAAAGGTTAGGAACGACCCTCGTTTTCCATTCTCCGCCGATTTTTAAAGAATATATCTCTTTGGCGGCAAGCTTTTCGTTGCCCGGACAGAAAGGACACCGTTTTATACTCTTTTTTTTCGTTTCATATTCTGTTTCGACGGGCCTGTGCAGTCTTTCGGGGGCTATAAGCACATAGTCGTTTCTTAAAAAATCCCTTCTTATTTCAGACAAATTCTCCCCTTTATTTTTTTGTTTTTAAAAACAAACCCCAAACCGAGGCACTGAATCGTGGCGCTAAAGCCCTTTTCGTCCCTCGAAACGGTTTTGACGTAAAAAGCAAACTTTTCGTCATAATCGAAATCAAACACTATTTTTCTTTTGGTAAAAGGGTCGTAAATGTAATTTTCTCCCTCTTCCAGATTTTCGTAATCGGCAAAATGAAAATTAAACTCCGCCATATAATCGTAATCCGTTTTGTTAATTATTTCAAAATTTATACACTCCCTTATCCAAAACCGTTTTTCTATCTGTAAAGAAACGAAATCAAGCCCGTTTCTTTTAAAATCTTTTAAAAAAAAATCCTCATATTCGTCTTTTTTAAAACTCTCCCCGTCTATTTTTCTTATGAGATGGTCTATAAAAGAATATCTGAAATACCTGTCGAAAAACAGCTCGCTTTTAAGTTTACCTAAAGAGGGTTTTATTTCGTGGATGGTAAAAACGTCTTTTTTTTCATCGTTGTCGTTTTCAAAATGATAAGCTTCTTTTCTCCTTTTAAGTGTGTTTAAAAAATTGAACCTGTTTTTTCTGTCGTCAAACTCTATAAGCTCCCCGTTTTTATTGAATATCAAAATCAAATTTTCGTTTTTTACTTTAATCTCTTCACAGCCGTCAAAATCGACGTCGTAGATTTTAACTCCGTCTTCAAAACCGTTTTCACATTCGATAAGGTGTCTGTAAGCGTTGTCTCTCAGGTTAGGAAGGTAAATCCCGCCGAAAACGCCGTGCCAGTAAACATCGTTCGTCTGAAGTTTATAAAGGCTTTCGCTTTTTTTTCCGCTCATTTCGAGCATTCTTTTGTGCAGATGGTTTGATTCTTTATATTTTCTGAAAAAATTCCTAAACACCCCGTTTATGCATAATAAACGGCTTTTCGATTTCAGGCTCGTATCCGTATCAAGACACCACTCTTGCATCTCTTCATAGGAAACTTCGGGAAAATAAACGAGCCCCGAAGGTGAAAAACGTTTTATATATTCAAAAAAACGGTACGTTTGAAGTTTTTCGAGCACCCTTTGTATAAACTCTTCAAGCCATTTTTTCCCGTAAACCCACTCATAAGTCGAAGGCCACAGCCCGAATTTTTCCGCATCGTCGAACATAACCGGCATTTTTTCGGCCAAAACGGCATCCACCGCCTCCGCCGGCGCGGAAAAAGGGATTTTATATCTTAATTTTTTACTTATTGGAAACACATAAAGCCCGTGTCCGTCCTTTTCGGTTATATAATAACCCTCGGGTTCTATGCCCTGCGTTTTGAAATGAAAATCGTCGAGAACCACATATCTGACCCCGCTTTTTACTACGTTAGGGACGATGCCTTCCTCCCAAACCCTTTCTGCAAGCCACATTCCTGTGGGTGCGAATCCGAAATTACGCTTAATAAAAACATTCAGTTTTTCTATCTGAGAAACGATATCCTCTTCGGGAATTACGGACAGTACCGGTTCGTAAAAACCTCCGGTAAAAATTTCCGCACCGCATTTTTTTATATTTTCAAAAACATCCGTATAATCTTTTTTTAATTTTTCGAAAAGCCAGCCGCTGCAGTGAAGGGAAAATTTGAATTCGGGATATTTGCAAAGCGTTTCGAAAAGCGGGGCGTAACATTTCTCAACCGCCGTATCGACGGCGTTTTTTAAATTATCGACGGGTTGGTGCATATGTATTCCGAATAAAAAACTTTTTTCAAACATACCAGTTCTTTGTATAGTCTTCGTTTACCGTAATATACAGTCTTGCAAAAGAGGGAAGCACGTTTACTATTTTTCCGTTTTTGAAAACTTCTATTCTTAATACGCCCTCGTTTTTAAAAAACTCTTTTTTGTCTATTTCAATTTCGGCTATTTCGTCCTTTTCCATCTTTATATCAAGCTCCTTTCCCTCGAAAAAAACCTTAAAATCGAGATCCTTTATATCGCCGTCGAGCCTCAGATAAAAACTTTTTTCGTTTTCCCCCCAGTAAATATAACGTATCTGCGTATCCTGATGCATACTTCCTCCGCTTTCGTACACGACCCCCGCGTCAATCCATTCGAAAAAACTCGTAACCCTGCCGTCGATTGACGGGTATATATAATCCTTAGGCCGGCTTAAAAGGTTTTTAAGCTCTTTTTTTCCCGTTATCGGAATATCGAGTATTTTCGGATAAGGAAGATTTATAAGTTTATAAATTCTTTTCAGGTGTTCCCTGAAAAGAAAGTCGAACTCTTTGACATATTCCGTATAATGACCCTTCCCGTACCACCAGAACCAGTCGCTGCTTTCGGATACCAGAAACTCCTCTTCCGCCTCTGCGTTAAATACGTTTTTTCTTAGATAATCCCTTTTGGTATCAAAAAGAAGCTCCCACGCCCGGTTTTTTTCCTCATCACCCACCCACGTGTCGAAATCGGCGTTTATCCAGCTGCCGGGCGCTATACGGTTAAGACTTTCGCTCTTCTCGCACTCAAAAAAAACGAAGTTTTCTTTAAACCTGCCGTAAAACAGCTCTAAAAACTTTTTTCCGTTCGAAGGATAATACTCCCATGCGTTTTCCCCGTCAAGTATTATTACGTTCAGCCCTTTTAAAAGCCTTGAAGCAAAATCGTTTAGCGCATATTCGGCATCATAATACCTGTACGTAAAACCTATCAGATCACTTAATGTCTCGTTTCTGAAATATATCTTCACACCTTCGTATTCGTAAGCTTTCGTGCAATCGTCAAAACCGCTTTTTTTTAAAATCTTCTCATCCGTGGCAATCCATTTCACACCGTTTTTTTTATACAAAAGCAGACTGTTTTCATCTACGGCGCCCTCCGCCGGCCAAATGCCCTCGGGTTTTTTTCCGAATGTCCTTTTAAAAAGTTCAAGCGATTTTTCTATATGTTTTTCGGCATCTTCCTCCAAAGGGAAAAATCCCTTAGGCAGGGATATTTCCGTATCCGCTTCTTTTGCTTTGCCCATATCTATCAAAAGCGGAAGAATGGGGTGGTAATAAGGGGTTGTGGTAATTCTTATCACACCCTCGTCGTTAAGTTTTTTGTAGTACGGAATAATTTTTAACACGAACTTTTTAAGCTCTTCAATAAGTGTTAATTTGTCTTTTTTTTCAAAACGTTTTTTTAATATCAGCTTTTTGACCGTTTCGTTATACGATTTCAGGTAATTTCCGCACCACGCAAGCAAAAACCAGACCTGCAGATCCAGAAATTCGTTTTCGGTATATTCGTTTTGTTTAAAAAGGGTGCTGAAATAATCGTAAGGTTTTACCATCGTATCGTAATTCAGGCTTTTAAAAATTTTTAAAAGGTATTTTTTTTCGGCTTTTGTTAAATCTTTGCAGTCTTTTTTCATAAGTTTTAAAAAATAATCGTCCTCTTCATAAGCCGAAAGCTGTTTTATCAGTGTGGGGGTAAGGTTGAAAGTCACATTGACACCGTATTTTTCCGCAAGCCGGGCCATATCGTAATAATCTTTGATAGAATGCAGAAAAACCCACGGAAGGAATATTTCGTCCCCCCTTACATAACTCGGCTGGTGCATATGCCACAAAAGGGCTATTTTCATTTTATCCATCCTTTTATCAAAAAAGCGTATTTTTCATATAAGGCCATTCCTTTAAGCTCGTTTTCGGCCTGAATGTAAAGATTGAGCTTTTCCTCATATGAATCGGGAAGCATCAACACCCATTCGTTTTCATTTTCATAAATTTTAATCCCTTCTTCCAGCGTGTGTTTTTTGTTTTTTGCATATTCTATGAATTTTCTCATCACCTCGCCTTTTTGAGACTGTAAGCAGGGTATATGGCGGATTTTATAATAAAACGGGGTAATGTCTTTTTCGATTTCGGAAATTTTAAGGTTATACCTGATTAACATTTCCATAATTTTCAAACTTGCATATATTGCATCCCTGTGGTAGGAAAATTCGGTAAAGGCGAAATTTCCGTCCACCGTCGCAATCAGATCAAAACCTTTAAAAGAGGATATTTTAAAATCGGAATATTTCCCCCTCTCTATTTTAAGATGTTCAAATTTTCCGTCAAACAGATCGGGAGCCCATACCGGAAGAAAAACCCTGAATTTTTTACCTACCCTTTTCGCTTCTTCGTTGTAAAGATACAAAACGAGGTTCAAAGCCCCTATTCTGTCTAAAACGTTTCCGTCATCGCCTATAATCGAAAGCCTCTGCCCCTGCGGATAAATTAAAAACCCCACATTCATTTTCACACATCTTACAATCGTCGAGAGGTACTTTTTGGATTCTTTTTCAAAATGCGAAATGTTAGAGACCTTTATATTGTCGTAATATGAGTTAAGAAGTATGTTTTCTATTTCCACAAACTTAAGAATATCGGGATATACGCTTTTTGTTATCCCCCACATCAGATCTATTGCCACCTTAAAACTCTCCCCTTTTATAAGAGAGTCGTCTATAAGTTTTCTTATTTTGGAAATATACATATTCCGGGCGTCTTTATAGTATTTTTTATCGTCTTCAAGAACACCTATTTCTTCGTATTCCACCTTTCTGAACGATTCTTTAAAAAAGTTTTTTTCTATTTTTTTCGTTACGTCCCTTTTGAGTCTGAGCCCCTCCTCGTTAAAAAGGACAATTTCGACTTTGCTCGGATCATAAAGGCTTTTTCTGAAATAGGCGCCTCCTTTAATATTTTCGTTTTCTAAAATATAAAGTCTGAGAACCGAAGGGAGTACGGATTTTAAATCCACTATGTTTACGCCTCCGGCCAAAACACCCCCTACAAAAGCCCTTTTCAGCATTCTTGCAGCCGCTTCAAAATCCCTTCCCACGGCAATTACCGAACCTTTAGGAAGATGGCTTCCGAACGCCTCTCCTATTTTACACGCCATATCGCAGCCTATTTCTATATTGGCCGTTCCGGTAATGACACCGTCGTTAAAAAGGGCGTTTTTATATTTCGTTCCGAAGACGATGTTGTTGGTAACGATTGCGGCCGGTTCTATCTCTTTGTTAGGCCATACGGTAACGTCCTGAGCGATGTTTGCAAAATCGCCTATCACGCACCCTTCTGCTATAACGGCACCGGCTTTAGCCTCCACCATATCGCCGATTTTTACGTCGTTACACAGCACACAGTAATCAAAAACGCTTTTTTTACCTATTTGCACATCGTTCCATATAACGGTGTTTTTGATTTTGCATTCGTCCCCTATAACGACGTTATCGCCTATGACGCAGTTATAAAGTCTGACATTTTTACCCATTTTTACATTTTTGCCTATTACAATCTTGCCTTCCGCATGGATGTTTTTAGGAATTTTTCCGTCAAAAGAGTAAACTTCCGCGTCTTTAAAAACGGTTTTTTCATAAGGAAAATCGAACCTGACTTTGCCGTTGAATATATCCTGATGCACTTCCCTGTAACTTTCGGGGTTCCCGACGTCCCTCCAGTAACCTTTTGCGACATATCCGAAAAGTTCGATGTTTTTTTCCATAAGTAGAGGAAAAAGATCCTTAGAAAAATCAAAAGGTTCGTTTTTAGGAATAAAAGAGAGTATTTCGGGCTCTATAATATAAATACCCGTATTTATGGTATTGCTGAAAACCTCTCCCCAGCTCGGTTTTTCAAGAAATTTCTGAATTCTGCCCTCCTCGTCGGTTATTACAATTCCGAACTCCAGCGGATTTTCCACAGAAGTCAGCGTAATGGTAAGTTTTGAGTTTTTGAGACTGTGATGTTCAATTATTTTTTTAAAATCAAAGTCGCTTACCAAATCACCGCTCACTATTATAAAAGTGGTATCGAGAAATTCCCTTGCAAATCCGACCGCCCCGGCGGTCCCGTAATCGGCATCGGGAAGAACGTAATTTATTTTAACCCCCCATTTTTTGCCGTCTTTAAAATGGTTTTTTATAACTTCCGGCATGTAATACAGCAGTATTACGACTTCCTCGATACCGCTTCGTTTAAGCTTTTTTAAAATATTCTCCATCATCGGCACATTCATAACCGGCAGCATAGGCTTAGGCAGCGAATGCGTAAGGGGCTGTATTCTCGTGCCGAACCCTCCGGCCATCATTACGGCTTTTACCTTTTTCATCTTTTCTCCTTTTAAACTTTTATTCTCTTTTTCTAAGTTCCTCCGATATGGGGGAGTAAAACTTTTCAAAATAGTCTTTCATCATTCTTCTCGCACAAAATTGAGGCGAAACGGTTTTTAAAGCGTTTTTCATAAAATCCACCCATTTTTCGGGCCAGCCTTCGTCGTTCCTGTCATAATACATGGGTATTATTTCGTTTTCGAGAAGATTATAAAGTTCAGCGGCGTCCTTTTCGTCATCCGAAGGCTCCTTGCCGAAAGACCAGCCGTTGTTACCTTTAAAACCCTCCACCCACCATCCGTCGGGGGTGGAGAGATGAAGGGTTGCATTCATTGAAGCCTTCATTCCGCTCGTACCGCAGGCCTCAAACGGGATTCTCGGATTGTTAAGCCACACATCGGCGCCTTTTACGAGATATTTCGCCACTTCTTCCCCGTAATCCTCTATAAACGCTATACGCCCTTTAAATCTTCTGTCCTCGCACACTTTAAAAATCTCCTGTATTATCTTTTTACCGCTAATATCCGCCGGATGGGCTTTGCCGGCAAAAATTATCTGCATAGGCTTTTCCCTGTTGTTGAGTATTTTTTCAAGTCTGTTCAAATCCTTTAAAATCAGGTAAGGTCTTTTATAATCCGTCATTCTCCTTGCAAAAACCAGCGTAAGCACGTCGTTGTCCAAAAGCACCCCGTCGGCAAGCGCCACTATGGGGTCGATATCGTCATCGCCCCATTTACTTCTGACCCTTTCTCTTATAAAATCGATCGTTTTCGTTTTATACCGCTGATGTATCCTCCAAAGAAGCCCTCCGTCTATTTCGTCGATTTTTTCCCACAAATCCCCGACATCCTGCAAATCAGGCCACTTTTCGCCCAAAATTTCGTCATACAGATAATAGTATTCGTCGTTAAGCCAGGTACTCAGGTGCACCCCGTTGGTAACGTAATCTATCTTTTTGTCGTTTTCGGGAAGGGAATCAAGGAGGTTTTTCCATATATTCACCGTAACTTCGAAATGTTTTTTGCTTACGGAGTTTTTATACCTGCAAAGCCTGAACGCAAGGGCGGTCATATTAAAACCGCTTTGGGGAGAGTCCGGATTTATTCCGAAACTCAAAAATTTTTCTTTGCTTATACCGAGATTTTCATAAAAATTTTTAAAATAACCGCTTACCATATCGAAATTATAAATATCGGTAGCCGCCTGTAAAGGGGTATGGGTAGTAAAAACGGAAGTGGCTTTTACTTTTTCGGCTGCCTCATCAAAAGAGAGGTTTTCATCGGTCATAAAATTTCTTATTCTCTCATACAGAGCAAATGCGGGATGGCCTTCGTTTAAATGCAAAATATCGTATTTTATCCCGAGTTCTTCCAAAACCCTGTATCCCCCCACTCCGAGGACTATTTCCTGTCTGAGTCTTTGGGACATATCCGGCGTGTAAAGTCTTTCGCTTATTGCCCTGTCCCACGGATCATTTTGTTCTATATCGGTATCGAGCAGATACAGCTCCACCTTTCCCACATTCACCTTCCACACGGAAACATAAACCGCAGGTTCTATAAAAGGAACCTTTACAATCAGATGTTCCCCTTTTTCATTAAGAACCCGTTCAATGGGCGCCTCATCCTTCACAACCGTTTCGTTCATACCGTTTTGCCATCCGTCGCTTCCTATAACCTGTCTTACGTATCCGTGAGGGTACATAAACCCCACCGCAACCATCGGAAGGTTCATATCGCTGGCTTCTTTCAAAACATCCCCCGCTAAAAAACCGAGCCCCCCAGAATATATAGGAAGGGAGTGGTGAATTCCGTATTCTGCGCAGAAATAGGCTATCGGATACGGCGATTTTTTTGTGTGTTTAAAGGATAGGTCGTTTATGTAATTTTTAAACAGCGTATAAACGTATCTGTATTCCTTAATAAATTTCTTATTTTCCATAAGGGCGGAAAAATCTTCACGCTTTAACATTTTAAACATTTTAATAGGATTTTCGCCGCTTGTTTTCCACAAATAGGGATTAATGGACTTAAAAAGGTTTTTCGCCCTCGGATTGTACGTCCACCACATATTGAGGGCTATTTCGCCGAGCCCTTTTATGTTTTCCGGTATTTTGGAGATTATTCTGTTTTCGGATGTGAGGTTTGTTTTCATATCAGAGCCTTCATATATACTTAATTTATTATAAAACGTTTTAATGGTTTTTGTCAAATCATAATATATTGGGCATTGACTAAATAAAGTGAAACAATTGCAAATTTTAACGGAAAAAAAGCGTTAAAAAAAGTGCACTTAACCCGAAGGGCGCTTGCGTTTGCACTTTTTAGCTTTTTTGAAGTGTTAAAAAATTTGCACTCTTGTTGAACGCATTTAGTCACTGCCA
>NZ_JBMYAU010000094.1:0-6627 GCF_053994455.1 Nautilia sp.
ATTTGGTTTTTCTGGCACTTCAGTTTCCTTATGTATTAGAAGATGCGTTTGTAAACAGAGAACCTCACAGACTTACAAATTATCTGTATGAACTTGCAAGCGAGTTTCACAGTTTCTATAACAAAAACAAAGTTATAGGGAGTGAAAAAGAAGCAATAAGACTTAAAATATTGGCTGTTGTGGCGAGTATTATCAAACTGGGACTTTCTCTTCTTGGCATTGAAGCCAAAGAGAGAATGTAGTTAAGAATGAAAAATGAAAAGCGGGGTCCCCGAAAAATCGATAGATTTTTTGGGGTCCGAAGAAAAAATGAAAAATTAATTTTGTTTCTAAAAGAATTTTTCAAAGAAGTCGAAGGAATCTGGCTTTTCGGTTCTTATGCCGACGGGACTTATAACGAAAACAGTGATATTGATATTGCTGTATTGTTTAAAAGTAAAAAAACACCAGTTGAAATTTTTAAAATGAAAGAAAACCTTGAAGTTTTGTTAAAAAAAGATGTTGATTTGGTTAATCTTGCGGATGTAAACGATGTGTTTGCTTACGAAATCGTTACAAAGGGGAAAATTATTAAAAAAACGAAATTTGCCGATGATTATGAATACCGCATATGGCTTAGGTATCTGGATTTACAGGATGATAAAGAGATAGTGAAAAATTATTTTACTAAAACATTACTTTTTTCAAACGGCTTCGCTACGGTAACCCGAAATTTTAAAAAAATTTCGACCGTAACGCTGCAGATGTTTTCTCAAAGTAATGTTTTATATAAAATTAAATCAATTGAAAGATATATTGCAAGGATTGAGGAAGATTACGACGAAGAATTTGAAAAAAATTACACAAAACAGGACGCTGTTATTTTAAATATTCAAAGGGCGGTTCAGCAGGCTATTGATTTGGGTTCTTATTTGATTAAAAAATATAAATTCGGGATACCTAAAAGTTCGAAAGAAATTTTTGAAATACTTGAAAAGCATGGTGTAATAGATAAAAATTTAAGTTTGAATCTTCAAAAAATGACAGGTTTTAGAAATATTGCAATACACGAATATACAAAGCTGCAGCTTGATATAATAAAATACATTATTGATGAAAGATTAAAAGATTTAGTTGAATTTAAAAAGGCGGTAAAAAGCTATGAAAGCCATGATAAGTGAGTGTATGCTCGGGCGCCCCTGCAGGTATGACGGCAAATCAAAGCCGCTGCTGGGTGAAGTGATAGAAAAACTCAAAGAAAAATACGAACTTATCCCTTTCTGTCCCGAGGCTTTTTCCCTTCCGACGCCAAGACCTCCGGCAAGGTTTATCGGTGATAAAATAATAGACATAAACGGAACTGACAAAACCGAGGCGTTTTTTAAAGGTGCGAATGAAGCGCTTAGAATCTGTAAAGAAAATAATATAAAAATATTCATAGGAAAAGAAAAATCACCAAGCTGCGGGGTTAAAAAAACAAGCGCCTATATTAACGGATGTGAATGCAAATGCGACGTTCCCGGGCTTACGAGCAGAATATTAAAAGAAGAGGGGATTGAGCTTATAAGCGAGTGGGATTTAATTTCTTAATCTGTTTTTTATCTCCTCCAAAAACTTATCCATCTGATATCTGGCTCTGTATTCTTCACTCATAAGATGTATAAGAATATCGCCAAGGTCGATTACCGTCCAGTCGTCGCTTGAATCAACCCCCAAAAATGTTTCACCCATCGGTTTTAATGTTTTTTTGAGATGGTCAAGCAGTGCCTGGGCGTGTTTGTCCGCCATTGTTGTGGCCACTATTACATAATCTACGAAATAATCATTCTCTTTTAAATCATAATCTATTACGTCAAGTGCTTTTTTCTCTTCCAAAAGCTCTTTAATTTTTGCAATTCTGTCCATAAAACTCCTTTATTTCTTTTTCTATTTCCTGTGGAAGATATTCGAATTTGCAATTTCTAATCTGGGAAGAACTTACAGGAATATCAACGTCCAAAACTTTTTTGATATTATATTTACTTAAAAGATTTTTATCAACTGCACCTCTTTTTGCCACTACAAGTTCGGTTTTTTTAAGAATTTCGTCAATTTTATGCCATTTATTTAAAGTTTTTAAATTATCGCTTCCTATGATGAAATATTTAGGTTTAAAATGCTCAATGGTTTCTATCGAATATACGGGTCTTTGTTTTGATATTTCAAAATCGCTCACTTCCAGGTTTTTAAAATTTTTAAATATTTTTTCAAGCCATTTGAGCCTAAGCTCGGGCGGTGCCGAAAAAGAGTGTTTGAGAGGGTTTAGGAAATTAGGCATTATAATCAGATTGTCGATGTCGAGATTTTCAAACGCTTTTTTTACAACTTCTATGTGCCCGAGATGCGGCGGGTCGAAACTTCCTCCGAAAATTGCGGTTTTCACTTACAACCTTTTTTCAAATTGTACTATAATTACGAAAATTTATTAAAAGGCTTGTAATGAAAATAGCTGTTAACGGACTCGGAAGAATAGGAAGAAACATTATAAGAGTCGCACTTAATAAAAACATAGAAATAGTGGCGGTTAATGATATTATGGATATAAAACTTGCGGCTTATCTTCTCAGGTTTGATACCGTAAGAGGAAGCCTGGATGTGGAAGTAATAGGGGATGACATACTGAAAATCGGGGATAGTTTTATTACATATACTTCTTTTTCGTCTCCGAATGAAACTAAATTCGAAGAAGCCGATGTGGTGTTTGAATGCAGCGGTAAATTTTTAACAAGCGATGAGGTTGAAGGGCATATAAAGGGAAATGTCAAAAAAGTAATTATTTCGGCACCGGCGAATGACGATACACCCACTTACGTATTGGGGGTGAATCATAAAGAATACAAAGGTGAAAGTATTATCTCAAACGCGTCTTGCACTACAAACTGCTTAGCGCCGATAGCCAAAATAATAGACGAAAAATACGGGATTGACAAGGGGTTTATGACCACCATACACAGCTATACAATGGATCAGAAACTTCTTGACGCCCCGAATTACAGGGATATCAGACGCTCACGCGCCGCGGCTGAGAATATTATTCCGACTTTTACCGGTGCGGCGAGGGCGATTTATAAAGTGCTTCCGAATTTAAAAGGCAGGCTTGACGGGAGAAGCGTAAGGGTGCCTGTGGCAAACGTATCCCTTATGGATTTGGTGCTTGAGCTTAAAACGGAAGTAACGGCTGAGGAGATAAACGAGCTTCTTGAATTTCATGCCAAAACTGATTTAAAAGGCATACTTGAAATAGATAAAGAATATAAAGTCAGCAGCGATATTAATTCAAACCCGGCAAGTTCTATAGTGGCACGTGACCTTACACAGGCAAACGGAAATCTTGTAAAAATATTTTCATGGTATGACAATGAATGGGGCTATTCGAACAGAATGGTTGAAATGGCTGAATATATTGTAAATAAAAAAGCTTAAAATTAATAAAACCGTGAATTATATGTAAGTTAAATACTAATGAGCAAATATGCTATAATTTTGCTAAAAAGGAGAAGTATGAAAATTAATTCGCCTAAAGATCTTGATTTTGAAAACGGAAGCAGAGTGTTTTTAAGATGTGATTTTAACGTTCCTCTTGACGAATTCGGAAACATTACCGATGACAGACGTATAAGAATGGCACTTCCCACCATTAAATATCTTTTGGATAATGACTGTAAAATAGTAATCGCCTCTCATCTCGGGCGCCCGAAAGGCGAATTTAATGAGAAATTTTCATTAAAGCCGGTTGCAAAAAGACTTTCCCATCTTCTGAAACAGGATGTAACCATGGCAAACGACGTGGTGGGGGAAGACGCCAAAAATAAGGCGGCCTCTTTAAAAAGCGGAGAAATTCTTTTGCTGGAAAACCTGAGATTTGATCCGAGGGAAACCAAAAACGACGAAGGTTTTGCAAAAGAGTTAAGTGAATTCGGAGAATTTTATATTAACGACGCTTTTGGTGTAAGCCACAGGGCCCATGCAAGTGTTGAAGCTATAACAAAATTTTATGACAATGAACATAAAGCCGCAGGGTTTTTGCTGCTTAAAGAAATAAACTTCTTTTATAAGCTGCTTGAAAATCCGGTACGCCCTTTTGTGGCTGTTGTAGGCGGGAGTAAAGTCAGCGGAAAACTGCAGGCGCTTATAAATCTGCTTCAAAAGGTTGATAAAATTATTATCGGGGGAGGAATGGCTTTTACATTTTTAAAAGCTTTGGGTTACAATGTGGGTAATTCCCTGGTTGAAGACGATTTGATTGACGAAGCGGTTAAAATTATATCGGAAGCAAAAAAACTCGGCGTTAAATTTTATCTGCCTGTGGATGTCGTTATTGCGGATAAATTTGCCGAGGATGCCATGGTTAAATATGTCACCGCCCAGGAAATTCCCGATAACTGGATGGGGCTTGATATAGGACCTGCGAGCGTGAGGCTTTTCGGAGAAGTTTTATGGGATGCTCAGACGATTTTGTGGAACGGTCCTATGGGTGTTTTTGAAATGGATAAATTCAGCAGGGGAACGTTTAAAATATCACATGAAATAGCAAGAAGCCACGGAATTAAAGTGGTAGGAGGGGGAGATACCGCAGATGCTGTCCAAAGAGCCGGGGACGATGAGGAAATGACGTTCATTTCAACCGGGGGCGGTGCGAGCCTTGAACTGCTTGAAGGTAAAAAACTTCCGGGAATAGCGGCATTGGAGTTAAATTAGCATAGTAGAAAGTAAATGAGGAACATCTTAATTGAGGAGTTATAAAATGGAGCATATTGTAAGTTTGGTGTTATTGATTATTACCGGTGTTATTGCGGTAAATCCGTTTTTTTATTTAATTGAAAATTTAGAGGGTGGAAAATGATAGTAGCGGCGAATTTTAAAACGAATAAAACAAGAAGAGAAGTTAAAAGGTATTTGGAAAAATTGGACACAGTCGAATTTGAAAATGTAAAAGTTGCCGTTTTTCCTCCGGCCACCGGACTGTTTGAGAGGGGTTACATAGGGGCTCAAAACGCATATCCGACTCTAAACGGGGCATTTACGGGTGAAATCGGATTAGAACAGTTAAACGAATTCAATATCAAAAAAATATTAATCGGCCACAGTGAAAGAAGACATATATTAAAAGAGTCACAGGAATTTATATCCGAAAAATTTGAGTTTTTCAAAAACGAAGGTTTCGAAATATATTATTGTATAGGCGAACCCCTTGAGATAAGAAAAAAAGGAATTGAAGCGGTAATCGAATATTTGAAAAACCAGTTTGCAGGAATAGATTTGGAGTATGAAAAACTTATTTTGGCGTATGAGCCGGTGTGGGCGATAGGAACGGGTGTGAGCGCTTCAGGCGAAGAGATAAGAATAACCCATAAAGAGATTGGAAAATTCACTTCAAGACCCATTCTTTACGGAGGAAGCGTAAAACCGGAAAATATAAAAGAAATTATTTCCATTCAAAATGTGGACGGTGTGCTTGTGGGAAGTGCGAGTTTGGATGTGAACAGTTTTATTGAAATGATAAAAACCGCTAAAGAGATAAAAAAGGAGAAATAATGGTAATGGAAGGTAAAAAAGGACTGATTATAGGTGTGGCTAACAACCGCTCGATTGCTTACGGAATTGCCAAAGCGTGCAAAAACCAGGGAGCCGATATAATTCTTACTTATCAGAATGAAAAGCTTCAAAAAAGAGTTCAAAAAGTGGCAGACGAACTTGGTGTGAATAACATATATCCTCTCGATGTCAGCAAACCTGAAGAAATAGAAGCGTTAAAAGAGGCGATTGAAAAAGATTACGGAAAAATCGACTTTTTGGTACATTCCGTTGCGTTTGCACCGAGAGATGCCCTTGACGGTAAATTTATAGACACTACAAAAGAAGCGTTTAACATAGCAATGGAAATAAGTGTGTATTCGTTAATAGAAATCGTTCAAAAACTTGAACCTGTTATGAACGACGGTGCTTCTGTCCTTACGCTGACATATCTCGGAAGCACGAGATACATACCGCATTATAACGTAATGGGTGTGGCGAAGGCGGCTTTGGAAGCAAGTGTCAGATATTTGGCTGTTGATTTAGGAGAGAGAAAAATAAGAATCAACGCACTCAGTGCCGGGCCTATAAAAACACTTGCGGCAAGCGGTATAGGGGATTTCAGCGAAATACTCAAATATAACGAAAAAAATTCGCCTCTTATGAAAAACGTAACTATCGAAGAAGTCGGCAACAGCGGAATGTATTTGTTAAGTGATCTCTCAAGCGGTGTTACGGGCGAGGTTCATTTTGTCGATAGCGGCTATAATATAATGGGAATGCCGAGATATGAAGGTTAACCTTCATATCCGTCGATTAAAAGGTGACAGACACAAAATAAAATTAATTTTTGTAAAATTTATGTAAAATTAGTTTGTTTTTATAATTTTTTATTAATTAAAGTATATTTATAACAAAGATTTATGTTACTGAGAAATATGTATTTTATAAAAAAAGCACAAAAAAAACACTAAAAAATTTGATTTTTAAAAATTTTGTCGATATAATTGTGAGACAAAATTAAAAAAACAAAGGAGAGAGAATGCTAAAAAAATTGTCTTTAGCAGCTTTAATAGCAATGGGTTCAATGAGCGT
>NZ_JBMYAU010000095.1:0-4592 GCF_053994455.1 Nautilia sp.
CATTTTTAATTAATTTATTTACCTCTTCTTTTTGCTTTTTTCGGGCGAATGAGAAAAAACCGTCAATAATACTAACTTTATCTTCAAATTTATCCAAATCCACTTGATTTATAAAATCGACTATTAAGCTTTCTTTTGCACGATTTCCAACACTTGCCCTTATTAAACTTCTTATATCTCTAATTAAAATATCCTTGTCTTTCATTTTTTTATTTTTTTCAAAAATCAATTCAAGAATATAATCCAAATCAATTTCTTGTGATTTGAGTAAATCAACTTCAAAAACAACATCATCCCAGTCAATAGTAGAGTTTTCTTCCTTTTTATTTTCTTTTTGACGGCGGATTTCTTCACGGATGTCGTTATAAGTTGAACGATAGTCTTGCACCAATCTGTCAGATAAAGTTTCTATATTTTCAATCATTTTCAAATCATCATCGCTTAAATAGTATGTTTCTTTAAATTCTTTAATTGCTTCGAGATTGTTTTTATCTATTTGTTTAAATGCTTTCAATGCCGAAAATTCGTCATAATTTTGTAAAATATTCTCAACTTTTAAATATTCTCCAAAAAGTTTTACAAACTCTTTTTTATTACTTTCTTTAACAATCTCATCCGGATTGGCAAATTTTTCCTTTAGTTCTCTAACTATATCAATATATCCTTTACGAGCTTCTCCCGTAATAATATCCGTAAAACCTTCCATATACTCTTTGTAACTTTTTTCCAATATGATATTTTTTGTTTTTGAATTACCAAATAAAGTTATGGCATCAATTGTAGCCTGTTCTAAATCTCTAAAAGTTACAATATTTCCAAAAGATTTTGTTGAATCATATATTCTGTTTGTTCTTGAATATGCTTGAATTAATCCGTGATAACGGAGATTCTTATCGACAAACAGAGTATTTAAAGTCGGAGCATCGAAACCCGTCAAAAACATTCCGACGACTATAAGTAAATCAACATCTTTATTTTTTACTCTTTTTGCCAAATCTCTATAATAATTTTGAAATGATTTACTATCCACTCCATAATTAGTATTGAACATTTTGTTGTAATCATTGATGGCTTTTGCTAAAAATTCTTTAGCACTGCTCTCCATTGCACTTGGTTCAAAATTTTCATCTTGAATATCTCCAATTGCATCTTGTTCTTCATTTGGAGCAAATGAAAATATTGTAGCAATTTTAAGCGGCTTTTCATTACCATCTTGTAATTTTGTTAATGTTTCATAATAAAGTTTAGCGGCTTCAATACTGCTAACTGCAAAAATTGCATTAAAACCCTTGTTCCATGATTTTAAACGATGTGTTTTTTGTTTGAAATTTTTGAGTATATATTGAGAAATTTCTTTTAATCTGTCCGGATGCAATAATGCTTCTTTGTTTTCTGAAGCGGTTAACTTTTTTTCATCTTGCTCGGTTTCAAAAGATTTAAATTTAGGACGAACATCATTATAATCCACCTTAAATTTTAATACTTTTTCGTCTCTTATCGCATCGGTGATAACATAAGAATGAAGTTCCGTTCCAAAAACACTTGCGGTAGTTTCCGCTCCAAGAGCATTTTCAGGAAAAATCGGAGTTCCCGTAAATCCGAATTGATAATATTTTTTAAATTTTTTCTTAATATTTTTTTGAGCTTCTCCAAATTGCGAACGGTGAGCCTCATCAAAAATAAATACCACTTGTTTTTTATATATATCCAAATCATTTTCACTTTTGATGAGATTATTTAACTTTTGAATGGTTGTTACTATGATTTTATTATCATCTTTTGCAATGTTTCTTTTTAGCCCTGCCGTGCTGTCTGAACCATTTACACTATCGGGAGAAAATCTTTGATATTCTTTCATGGTTTGATAATCCAAATCTTTTCTATCTACCACAAAAAACACTTTATCTATAAAATCAAGTTCGGTTGCAAGTCTTGCCGCTTTAAAGCTGGTTAATGTTTTGCCTGAACCGGTAGTATGCCAAATATAGCCGCCACTTTCGACACTGCTCCATTTTTTAGAATTATAAGAACTTTTTATTTTCCACAATATCCTCTCGGTTGCCGCAATTTGATATGGTCTCATTATAAGCAGTGTATTGGTTACATCAAAAACACTATAATAAAGTAATATTTCTAAAATAGTTCTCTTTTGAAAAAAAGTTGCGGTAAAATCTTTTAAATCTTTGATAGGAGTATTGTCTTTTTTTGCCCAATTCATAGTAAAATCAAAACTGTTTTTATCTCTTTTGGTAGTATTGGCAAAATAACGAGTATCCGTGCCGTTTGAAATAACAAAAATTTGTAAATATTTGAAAAGAGAATGTTCACTATTAAAACTTTCTTTTGAATATCTATGAATCTGATTAAAGGCTTCTCTTATTGCAACCCCTCTTTTTTTCAGCTCTATTTGAATAAGTGGCAAACCGTTTACCAAGATAGTAACATCATAACGATTTAAATAACTTCCCTCTTGTTCAAACTGTGATATGACTTGAAGTTTGTTTCGATTTATTTTCTTTTTATCCACTAAATATATATTTTGGATATGCCCGTCATCAAAAACAAAATCATAAATATAATCATGATGAATTTTCTCGGTTTTATCTATGATAGTATCATTCGGTTTATCAAGATATTCTTCTACAAAACGATTCCACTCATCATTTGAAAATTTTATATTATTAAGCTCTTCCAATTGAACTCTAATATTTTTCAGCATATTTTGAGGAGTTTTAAGATTTTCCAAATACTCATAGCCTTGATTTTTCAAATCCTCAATAAGCTCTTTTTCCAAATCCGCTTCACTTTGATAGCTTTGAGGGCGGTCTATCTTTGTGTATTTATCTAAAACTATAAAATTATTTGATTCGGTTATAGGTTTAGTAGTCATCGGTTTTCCTTAATTTATTTTGTGCCACCATTTTATCAAAGTCCGACATATAGTCTTTGCTTTGTGTTTCTTTAAATTTTTCAAACTCTTTAATCGCTAAACTCCGGGCTATTTCGGCACTGATTTTACCTTTGTTTTTAAGTATGTCTTTGCTGTTAAATTCTAAAAAAGCATCAAGTTTTTCTATCCAATCTTTTTGAGTCATTGCTTGCTTATTTTTTGCTTGTAACTCTGCAAAGTTCAGATACATTTCAACAATTCTGTTGTATATATCAAGCTCTTCTTGTGTAAGATAATTTTTTGCCGTAATTACATCCTGTTGCCTGATTTTACCTTTCGGTGAATTTTTCCAGTTAGTTAATCCCATGTTGGGTTTCGAGCTGTCGGCTCTTTGTGAGATGATTTCAGCAGCGGTAAGCCCTGTAATAGCAAAATGAAATTTATTTTGAACAGTTGCATAAAACTCTTTTGTTTCATTACTGCTTGGGTCATAGTCTATACTACACTGTGCATATATATCCGTTATTTTTTGATAAAATCTCCTCTCGGAACTTCGTATATCTCTTATTCTTTCAAGCTGTTCATCAAAATAATCTTTGCCGAACGGTTGATTAGGATTTTTAAGCCTCTCATCATCCATTGCAAAGCCTTTGATGATATACTCTTTTAAAACTTGTGTTGCCCATATACGAAAAGTTGTAGCTTGCTTGGAATTAACCCTATATCCCACGGAAATAATCGCATCAAGGTTATAAAAAGACACTACCCTTTTTACCTCTCTATTTCCTTCTTTTTGAACTACCGAAATTTTTTCGGTAGTTGCTTCTTTTTGTAATTCATTTGTTTTATAGATATTTTTTAGATGATAAGATATAGTATCACTATCAACACCAAAAAGATTTGCCATCTGCTTTTGAGAAAGCCAAATAGTCTCATTTTGTATCAAAACTTCAAGTCTTATCTCTTCGTTTGGCGTTTTGTATAGTAGTATTTCGCTCATTTCAGTTTTCCTTTTTAAAACTCAATAACATATCTCTATAATACTCATACTGTTTTTGACGAAGCTCTATCTCTTTTGGCAATCCTTCGCTTATAGAGTTTGTTAAGGTATCAAATTTATCTAAAATGGCTACTATCTCTTTTTGTTTTTCTATTGGGGGGATTGGGATTTTAAATTTTTCAAGGTTATCTTTTGATATTCTTCTTACTTTTGCCCCTGTAATATATTTTAATTTTTGTTTTTGGAACATTGTTGTTTGAAAATAATAAGCTAAATATTTAACATTTTCATTGTGTCTAAATAACATCATATCACCTGAAATAGCTGTTTTTTCTCCTAACCAAGCAAGGGGTTTTAAAACATCTTCATCATTTTCCGAAGTTGTAGCTATTAATAAATCGTTTTTATTTGCAATTTTTAATTTTTTTGCTAATTCATTAGATACAAAAGTAAAAGTTTTAGTAGCACTTAAGCCATATTTAGTATAAATTTGCCCATAATGTATAGCTGGAAAACCATTTTCTACAAAATCTTTTTTTTGCATACCGTTTCCTCTAATAACTTGTCCTATTTCCCCCAACTTCTTCCACTCTACCTCATCATTACTAAAAGTTAAAAGTTTATCACGATAAAACTCATACTGTTTTTTTCTCAAAGACAGCTCTGCTGTAAGCTCTGCTGTAAGCTCTGTGAAATTGTCAA
>NZ_JBMYAU010000096.1:0-4434 GCF_053994455.1 Nautilia sp.
AGGCGGTTTGTCGTTTCTGCGGTACCGGATGCGGTATTATGGTTGCAGTTAAAGACGACAAAATCGTAGCTGTTAAAGGTGACCCGGAAAGTCCGGTTAACAGAGGTATCAACTGTATTAAAGGATACTTCAACGCAAAAATTATGTATGGTGCGGACAGACTTACTCAACCTTTATTAAGAATGAATGACAAAGGTGAATTTGATAAAAACGGTAAGTTCAGACCGGTAAGCTGGAAAAGAGCTTTCGATGAAATGGAAAAACAGTTTAAAAAATACTATAACGAATTAGGTCCGACCGGTGTTGCGGTATTCGGTTCGGGACAGTATACGATTCAGGAAGGTTATGCGGCTGTTAAATTGGTAAAAGCGGGATGGAGAAGTAACAACATAGACCCGAATGCAAGACACTGTATGGCGAGTGCGGTTGTAGGTTTTTATCAAACATTCGGTATTGACGAACCAGCAGGATGTTACGACGATATCGAAATTACGGATACCGTATTCGTATGGGGTGCGAATATGGCGGAAATGCATCCTATTCTATGGTCAAGGGTATCCGATGCGAAACTTAACAATCCCGATAAATACTATATAGTAAACCTATCCACATATAGAAACAGATGTTCGAATCTTGCCGATATGGAAATCATTTTCAGACCGAACGGGGATCTTGCCATAATGAATTATCTTGCAAGAGAAATTATTAAAAGAAATGCTGTAAACTGGGATTTTGTTAAAAAACACACAATCTTCGCTACAGGACACGCGGATATCGGATACGGAATGAGAAATCCTAATTCACCACACGTTACCGACAAAGAAAGAGATACGGTGGCAAAACAGGTTGCAAAAGTGGTGACCGATGAAGAAGCTATTGCATTATCACCTATCGGTAAATGGAAAGCCGGCGATGAAATGCAAATGACTCACACTGCCGGTAAAAAACCGTTCTGGCATTGGCAAATCAGTTTTGAAGATTTCAAAAAAGGCGTGGAGCCTTATACACTTGACTATGTAGCAAAAGTTGCAAAAGGTGATCCTGATGAATCACTTGACAGTTTCAAAAGAAAATTAGTAAAACTGGCTGATTTATATTGCGATCCTAACAGAAAAGCATTATCTTTCTGGACAATGGGATTCAACCAGCACGTAAGAGGAAGCTGGATCAACGAACTTGTTTATATGGTTCATCTATTAGTCGGTAAACAATCCCAACCCGGAAGCGGTGCGTTCTCATTAACAGGTCAGCCGAGTGCGTGCGGTACGGCAAGAGAAGTAGGTACATTCGCTCATAGACTTCCAGCGGATATGCTTGTAGGTAATCCTAAACACAGAAAAATTACCGAAAGAATGTGGAAAATTCCCGAAGGAACACTTAATCCTAAAGTCGGAAGTCACTTTGTAAAAATCATGAGAGATATTGAAGACGGTAAAATCAAATGGGCTTGGGTTCACGTAAACAACCCATGGCAAAATACGGCAAATGCAAACCATTGGATTAAAGCGGCAAGAACGATGGATAACTTCATTGTTGTAAATGAAGCATATCCTGGTGTATCAGCAAGGGTTGCCGACTTAATTTTACCGGTAGCTATGATTTATGAAAAATGGGGAGCTTACGGTAATGCGGAAAGAAGAACTCAGCACTGGAGACAACAGGTAACACCTCCGGGTGAAGCAATGCCTGATTTATGGACTATTATGGAATTTTCTAAGAGATTTAAACTTAAAGAGGTATGGAAAGCACATCCTCAAGCTAAACTTCCAAGCGTACTTGATAAAGCGAAAGCTATGGGATATGATCCTGAAATGACACTGTTTGACGTACTCTTTAACAGAGCTGAATATCATAAATTTAAATGGCCGGATCCGATTGCGAAAAATCCTCAAACAGGAAAACTGCATAACAATACCGAAGCGGCGGGAGACGGCAGAAGAATTATAGGAACTGACGGTAAAGAGTGGAAAGGTTACGGATTCTTCGTACATAAAGCATTATGGGAAGAATACAGAAAATTCGGTCTCGGACATGCACATGACTTAGCAGACTTCGATACATATCATAAAGTTAGAGGACTTAGATGGCCGGTAGTCAACGGTAAAGAGACTAAATGGAGATTTAACGCCGAATACGACCCGTATGCAAGAAAATACGCAAAACCGGGAGAAAAATTCGCATTTTACGGACCGCTTCTTAAAGCACTTAAAAGAGGTGACCTTAAAGGGCCTAAAACAAAAGCTAAATTCAGCTTAGCAAACAAAGCGAAAATTTTCTGGAGACCGTTTATGGTGCATCCTGAAGATCCTAAATACGATACAAAAGGTTACAACTTCTGGCTATGTACGGGTAGAGTTCTAGAACACTGGCATACCGGTACAATGACTATGAGGGTACCTGAATTATATAGAGCAATGCCTGAAGCGCTTTGTTATATGAACCCTAAAGATGCTAAAGCACTCGGACTTAACAGATTCGATTTAGTCGTAATAGAAAGTAGAAGAGGTAAAGTTAAAGCGAGAGTTGAAACAAGAGGAAGAAATAAACCTCCAAGAGGATTAGTATTTGTTCCATTCTTTGATGAAAAAATATTAATTAATAAAGTTTGTCTTGACGCTACATGTCCTATGAGTAAAGAGACGGATTATAAAAAAGCGGCTGTTAAAATATATAAAGCTTAAGGATATAAATGGAAAATAAAAGACGCTCATTTTTAGTCAATTTAATTCAAGCGGGTGCGGCGGCTACCGTCGCCGGAACCGTTGTTGCCGGATTTGCCGAAGAAAACAAGGCGAAAGAATTGACATTAAGACCTCCGGGTGCTTTAAAAGAAAATGATTTTCTTAAAACATGCATAAGATGCGGGCTTTGTGTGGAAGCTTGCAAAAACAGGGAAAACAAAGTCATAATAGACGGAAATGAAATTATTACATTAAAATTAGGTGCGCCCGGAGATAAAGTTCCTATCGGCACACCCTATTTTATAGCAAGAACGGGACCTTGTTTTATGTGTGACGACATACCTTGTATGTATGCGTGCCCGAGCGGAGCTCTTACACCGGAAGAATGCAAAAACGAAAAGGGTGAAATTGCTATCGATTACGCTAAAATGGGCGTCGCCGTAATTGATCCGAGCAGCTGCATCGCGTTTTGGGGATTACAGTGTACAGCCTGTTACAGGGCATGCCCCGAACTTGACAAAGCCATAACCATCGAATGGAGACAAAACAAAAGAACGGGCAAACATGCATACAGAATACCGGTTGTGCATGAAGATGCATGTACCGGATGCGGTATGTGTGAGCAGGCATGTGTTACGGAAGTTGCGGCAATTAAAATATTCCCGAGAGAAGTCGTCCTCGGAAAAGCGGGAGATAGATACGTAAAAGGCTGGGATAAAAAAGATCAACAGCGTGTAAAAAATGCCTCTACTAATACCAAAACGGTAACCGGTAGGAGCAAAAAAAGCGCGGTCGATAATTTGAATGAAGGAATCAAATGGGATCAATAATTAAAAACAAATATCTGATTTTAAGAAGAATATCCCAGCTTACGATATTGTTTCTCTATTTTGCCGCAAATGCGTACGGATGGAAAATATTAGTAGGTAATTTAAGCTTTTCGAAGCTTTTTAATACGATACCGCTAGCAGATCCTTTTACGGTATTACAAATGCTATTTGCAGGTGCCGTAATCAGTGCGGATTTGATAATCGGTATTTTTATCGTTTTTTTAATCTATGGGATAATCGGAGGGAGAGCATACTGCAGTTGGGTTTGCCCGGTCAATTTAATAACCGATTTTGCAGCATGGGTCAGAAGAAAAACAAATCATGAAAAAGACAATTTAATCAGTACGAATAAAACCAGAAATTTCAGATACGCCTTTTTAGCGGTATTATTGATAGTATCCGCACTTATCGGAGCGGCGGCATTCGAATTTATAAATCCAATCGGAATTTTTACAAGGGGTGTCGCTTTTTCATTAGGATTCGGATGGGTATGGCTGTTAACAATATTTATTTTCGACGCATTCGTTTTAAAAAACGGCTGGTGCGGACATATATGCCCGGTCGGTGCTATGTACAGCGTACTCGGAACCAAAAGTGTAATTCGCGTATATCATAATAAAGACAACTGCACAAACTGCGGTGAATGTTTAAAAATTTGTCCGGAAAGCCAGGTATTAACACCTGTAATTAATAAAAAAAGCGACTTTATTTCAGGTATCGAATGTACAAACTGCGGAAGATGTATCGAAGTTTGTAACGACAATGCGCTGAAATTTTCTTTAAGAAATTATATTAACTCAAAAGGAGAGAGAAATGAGAAAACTACTAATTAGTTCTGCTTTAATAGCAGGATTTATATTTACAGGATGTCAAACGTTAGGAACGTCATCTAACGCAAAGGAAGTAAAAGTTACAGGAATCAG
>NZ_JBMYAU010000097.1:0-5989 GCF_053994455.1 Nautilia sp.
GGAAGCGGCAAAAGCACGCTTGCGTTCGATACGCTGTATGCCGAGGGGCAGAGAAGATATATTGAAAGCCTTTCAAGTTACGCGAGGCAGTTTTTGCAAAAAACGGGAAAGCCGGAAGTTGATAAAATAGACGGGCTTACCCCGGCCATTGCGATTGATCAGAAAACCACATCCAAAAACCCGCGCTCAACCGTGGGAACGGTTACCGAAATATACGACTACCTCAGACTCCTTTATGCAAGAATCGGCATACAGCACTGCCACCTGTGCGGCAAAGAGATTACCCAGATGACTCCCCAGGATATTATCAATGAGGTTTTAAAACTCCCCGAAGGCGCCAAAATCATCATTTACGCTCCTATTGTTAAAGAAAAAAAAGGCGAATTTCACGATTTAATCGAAAAACTCCGAAAAGAAGGAATTATAAGAGCCTACATCGACGGCGTAATCGTAAGGCTCGATGAGGAAATTGAACTGAAAAAAACCAAAAAGCACACCATTAAAGCCGTAATCGACAGGGTTATAGTAAAAGAAGAGAATAAATCACGTATCGCCGAAGCCGTTGAAAAGGCTCTTAATAAAAGTTTCGGAGAGGTTGAAATAGAAATAATAAACGCAAAAGAACTCGGACTTGAGAGGGATTTTATCCATTACAGCGAACATCTTGCCTGTTTTGAGTGTAAGATAAGTTTTGAAGAGCTTGAACCCGTGAGTTTTTCATTCAACTCCCCGAAAGGCGCATGTCCTAAATGTGACGGGCTCGGGGTAACATACACGCTTGACATTGAAAAGGTTATAAAAGACAGACCGCTTAATAAAGGCGCAATCCCGCTTATCTGGGGATTTAACAAAAAATATTACCAGGAATTTTTCAAAGCGCTCTGCCGCGAGCTTGATATCGATATGAACAAGAGCTTTTTCGAGCTTGAGGATTTACAAAAAAGAATAATACTAAACGGCACCGCATACGATATTGAATTTGAATACGCAAAACACAAAATTTCAAAAAGATGGCCGGGACTCAGACAAATCGCACTCGATCTATACAAAGACGAGGATATGAGTGAAATTATGAGCGAGAGCGTATGTCCTTCGTGTAAAGGATTCAGACTCAGACCCGAAAGCCTAGCCGTAAAAGTTGCGGGGAAAACTATCAGCGAAATAATATCGATGCCTATAAGCGATGCGTATGAGTTTTTCAAAAACGAAGAAAACTTCTCACACCTAAACGTTCAGGAAAAAAGAATTGCCGAGCCGATATTGAAAGAAATACGCGAAAGACTCTTTTTCCTTGTGGACGTGGGACTCGGATACCTTACCCTTCACAGGGACGCAAGAACCATAAGCGGTGGAGAAAGCCAGAGAATAAGGATAGCAAGCCAGATCGGAAGCGGGCTTACGGGCGTTATGTACGTGCTTGACGAGCCGAGTATCGGCCTTCACGAAAGGGATACACTTAAACTCATAAACACACTCAAAAACTTAAGAGACAAAGGAAACACCGTAATAGTAGTCGAACACGACAGGGAAACGATACTCAATGCAGATCATATAGTGGATATAGGTCCGGGTGCAGGAAAATTCGGAGGAGAGGTGATATTCAGCGGTAATACAAATGAGCTTTTGAAAAGCGATACGGAAACCGCAAAATACATCAAACGCGAAAAAGATATCGATTATCGAAAAGACAGACCTCAAAACGAATGGATTGAGATTAAAAACGTAAATATCCACAACATAAAGGATTTAGACGTTAAGATTCCTCTAAGAAACCTCGTATGCGTAACGGGTGTGAGCGGAAGCGGTAAAAGCTCGCTTATTCTTCAGACACTTCTTCCGGTTGCCAGAGAAATATTAAACCATGCACACAAAATACAAAAAGTAAAAGGCGTGGAAATCACGGGACTTAAGCAGCTTGATAAAGTAATTTACCTCGACCAGAGCCCTATCGGAAGAACACCGAGAAGCAACCCGGCGACTTACACGGGAGTGTTTGACGATATAAGATCTCTTTTCGCCCAGACTCCCGAAGCCCAGCTTAGAGGCTATACGCCAGGGAGATTCAGCTTTAACGTAAAAGGCGGAAGATGTGAGATGTGTAAGGGTGAAGGACAGATAAAAATAGAAATGCACTTCCTGCCGGATGTAATGGTAACATGCGAAGCGTGCGGAGGAAAAAGATACAACGAACAGACGCTTGAGATTAAATACAAAGGCAAATCAATCGCCGACGTGCTTGAAATGAGCGTTGACGAGGCGTACGAGTTTTTTGAAAAAATACCGAAAATAAAACAGAAACTAAAAACCCTAAAAGATGTCGGGCTCGGATACATCACACTCGGACAAAACGCCACAACCTTAAGCGGAGGGGAAGCTCAGAGAATCAAACTCTCTAAAGAACTCAGCCGCCGCGATACCGGAAATACGCTTTATATTCTTGACGAACCTACAACGGGGCTTCATTTTGCGGATATAGACAGGCTCGTTCAAGTGCTTCAGCATCTTGTGGATTTAGGCAACAGCGTAATAGTGATTGAGCACAATCTTGATTTTATTAAAAACGCCGATTACATAATAGATATGGGTCCCGAAGGCGGCAACGGCGGCGGAAAGGTAATAGCAACGGGAAGTGTCGAGGAAGTTGCCGAAAAATATACCGATGTCAGCTACACCGCAAAATTTTTGGCACAGGAAATTAAAAGCGCTAAGTAAAATCTCCCAAAAAAAGCTACAGGCTTTTTTACTTCTCATAAAAGTCCGTATAGCATTGTAATACCAATCCCCGAAACAAATCTTACATATTTAAGCATTTATTCCAACTTTCTATAATCCAATGAAACCCACAAAGTTGTTTTATATTTTCTTTGTTTTTCATATAATTTGTTAAAGCTTCATCAATTAGTTTTTCTTGTTCTTCTATATTTTCAAATATTTTATTTGCTGTAACTTTTCTTATCTCACCATAAAATTTCTTTGTCGGATTTAACTCTGGTGAATATGAGGGTAAAAACATTATTGTTAAATCATCGTCTTCTAACTTTTTACTTTTATGAAATGAAGCATTATCCCAAACTATTATCAAATGATAATTTTTAAAGAATTTTTTTAATTCATCTAAAAATTTTTTTGTTGTCAATGTATTTACATCAGGCATTTTATACATATAGAAACTATGATACCGCTTCAAAGATTGTGTAAGAGATAATGATAGAATACGTAAGAAATAAAGAAAGGATAACTAATGACAAAAGAAGCGGTATTAAATAATATAGATTTCAAATATCATAAATAAGTTTTAGCTCTTTTTCAAAACCTGGATATTTATGTATCTCATCAATTACAACTAATTTCCCTCCTCTTTTTTCAAACTCTTCGGCAAATTGAAACAATTTTAACGGAGTATATTCTAAAAATTCGGCGTTGATGTAGATTTTTTTATTTAAAGAAAGAGGATTGTCTTTTAGATATTGAAGTAAAAACGTAGTTTTTCCAACTCCCCTTGCTCCAATAATTCCAATTAATTTTTCACTAAAATCGACCTTATTAAACAAATATCTATTATATTCTACATCTAAATTTTTAAGCAGATTATAAAATCTATTTTGAAACAATGTAAGCATAATTTGCCTTTTTTATTAAGCATTTTAGCATAATTTTTGCTTAATACACTAAGCAATTACATACGAAAAATCCAAAAAAACAAAAGAAAAAATAGCAAAAATTTGATTAATAATGCCCACTAACGGCACATTTTACGACATATTTCATTGCTTGTTTTAATGAATAAACTCTTCTTTTAGTTCCGCAATCTGACATATAAACTTCGTTTAAACTTGGATGATAATGACCACTTTTTCCAAGAAGCCCACCATTTGTTGCTTTATAATTTATTACATAGTATCCACCTGATGATGACTTCCACCAATAAGCAATCGTCCCAGCATAACTGCCATTTACATTTACACTACAAGTTTTATTATAACAATCCCTTATACTGACACTTACATATCTGCTTCTAGCTCTTTGTTTTTCTTCGTATCTTCTTTTTGCTTCTTTTTCATCGTAATATTTATCCCATAAACTACTTATAATTTTTTTATCTTTTGGAGAGGTTATATATAGTTTCATTTTATCAAGTGCATCACTTGTACAGCTAAAATCCCAATTATTTATACAACTCTCAGCCTTTTTCTTTAAGCTTTGAAATTCTTTTTTATCATTCTTTTCAAATTTTTCAAATTCACTAAAAGCATCAAAACCAGTTGAGAAGAGAAGGGAAAAGAGAAAAAGAGAGATTATTAGTTGTTTCATTTATTTGCCTTTGCTTCTTCGTCCCATTTTTTTATAAGTTCTCTGCTGATTTTAATAATCCACGCGTCTTGCTCTCCATCATTATATAAATAATTTGCAGGAATAATTAAATTACCTTCTTTATCTTTAAATAACCCCCAAGTAAAAGCCTTTTGATTACCACCAAAAATTTTTTCCCAAATTTTATTTCCATTTTCATTTATTTTAATTAAATATACATTATCTTTTTTTCCTTCCCAACCACCAATGATATATCCGTTTTTATCTTTTACTATTGAAGTTAATACATAGTTTATTTCATCTCCAATAGTTTTTCCCCAAATTTTATTTCCATTTTTATCTATTTTTATTATCCAACCATTAGAATTATTATCACTTTCAGTATATCCTACTGCTATATATCCATTTTTAGCTTCAATAACTGAATTAAACTCATTCTTATTTTTATAAAATCTTGCCCATTCTTTATAAGCATTTTTATTAAATTTAAAAATTGCACCATCAGCAAATCTTGAATCAGAATACCAACTATTCCCTACAGCAATAAAGCCACCGTCCCTTGTATTGATTGCACTATTAAAACCTTCTCCATTTGGATTTTCTTTATAAGAATTTTCACCTACTTTATTCAAATAATTATCTATAGACAATATCCAAAAATGTTCATTTTTCAATCCAACATTTACAAAAATATTATTAAATTGAATAATATCTGCAAACCAACTCCTATTAACTCCAAAATGATTTTGATTAATGTAATTACCTTTTTTATCTATTTTCAAAATCCATCCTTTACTTTTAGGCGCAAAACTATTACTCCATCCACTAAGTATAAAACCATCATTAGTTTTTACTATTGCATTAAATTCATCATCTTTTTCTCCACCAAAATGGTTTTGCCATATTAATTCTCCATTTTTATTTATTTTAAAGACCCATCCATCTTCACCTCCATTGCTATTCGATTTAGTATATCCTGCTAATACATAGCCATCTGACACTTCAACAAAAGAATGTATCCATAATTCATCTTTTTTACTTCCTCCATATATTTTAAACCAGGTATTTTTCACTACCTCTTTTGCCTGTTTTATATGTTTCCCATATGGGACATTTTCTAAGTAAATTTTACAACTTTCTAAATCTTGACACTCTTTCCAATAATAATTATCTATTATGTTTTTTATTTGAGTAATATATTTTCCTTTTGGAAATTTTTTAAAATATTGATTAGCATAATAAATATCATCTTTTGCTTTTTTATAATATAAATTTTCTAACTTATTTTTTGCCTGTTTAACATATTTTCCATTAGGATACTTTTCTAAATAAGTTTCACATCCTGTTATATTACTACACTCTTTAAAATAATATTTTTCAAGTTTTGTTTTAGCACTTGTTTTATATTTACCCCAAGGAATATTATTTAAATATTCTTTACATCCATTAATACTATTGCATTTACTAAAATATTTTTTATCCCAATAATCTTTAATTTCCCTTGCGTATTTTACATTTGGATATTTTTTCAAATATATTTTTGCATCTTTAAGCGAATTAAAGGCTTTTTTGTAATAATAATTTTCCGTATAGTGCAAATTGCTATCAATTTCCACAATTTTTTCAATTCCATCACCTATTCTAAATTTTTTGGAGCTGGAAGAGATGTATGGGTACT